>JBGSNB010000159.1:0-6476 GCA_041739835.1 Parvularculaceae bacterium
CGTTGTCGCGCTGGCCGTCATGATCGCGGTCTTTCGCGCCGCCCCGTTCGGACGCGAGTTTCGCAAAGTCGCGCGCCGCGTCGTACCAGCGCTTGTGTTCGCCGTCGCCATTCTCGCCGATGCGGGCGGAACCGAATACGACGATTGTCGACTTGACGCCCCAGGCGCGCAGCGCCTCTTCCGCCTTTTCATATTCGAGCTGGAAGCGAAGCCCGCGCCGCGCGTCGCCGAGCAGAAAATCCTGATCGAGCGCGGCGAGCCGGAAGGCGGGCGAGGCCATCTGTGCGGCGTTCGGCGCCAGTTTGTCCTTGAATTCCATCATCGGCCCCGAGCGGCTTCTTCGCTGACCCGCGTCTTGTAGAGTTTTTGCAACCGCTCGACCATCGGCCCGCGGCCATCGCTGATCCGCCGCCCGTCGACTTCCGAAACCGGCGTCACGCCGGCGAAGGTGCCGGTGACGAAGGCTTCCTCCGCGCCATAGACGTCATGCAGCGAAAAATTCTTCTCGCGCGCGGTCATGCCGTGCGCCCGCGCGAGTTCGAGCACAATTCCGCGCGTGATGCCGCCGAGGCAGTAGTCGCCTGACGAGGTCCATAACTCGCCGCCCCTGACAATGAAGAAATGCGTCGAATTGCAGGTCGCGACGAAGCCGTGCGGGTCAAGCATCAGCGCCTCGTCGGCGCCTGCCTTCGTCGCCTGGATGCAGGCCATGATGCAGTTGAGTTTCGAGTGCGAATTGAGCTTCTGGTCCTGCCCGTCCGGATAGCCGCGCCGCACGTGAACCGTGAACAGGCGTTTTCCCTTCGAAGAAGTCTCGGGAAGCGGCGTCTTGAATTCGGGGATGATGACGATGGTCGGCGGCGTGATCGTCGCACGCGGGTCCTGGTAAGGCGTCGACTTCACGCCGCGCGAGACCATCAGGCGGATGTGGACGCCCTCATGCGCGTTGTTGGCGTCGAGGCAGGCATAGAGCCGCTTCTTCAAGGCGTCCTTGGTGAGGCCCATCTCGAAGTCGAGCGTCTTCGCGCCGTCCCAGAGGCGCGCAAGATGGCGATTCAGAAAGGCGATCACGCCCTTGCCGTCCGGACCCGGATGAACCCGCAAGCCCTCCCAGGCGCCGTCGCCGAGCACAAAGCCGGAATCAAAGACCGAGACTTTGGCCTCATGGCGGGGAAACAACTCGCCATTCACATCAATCTGCACGCGATCGTTGCGCGGATCGTCAACATAGGCGTGTGCCGAATAGGTCATGTTGCGTCCATACCGAACAGGCGCTGCACCGCAGCAAATAAACTCAGCTTACAGACTTCCCGTCGCAGGAGAAGCGCTGTAGGAAAGCGCGCTCAACGCTCTGGGGAGAGTGGCTCCTGCTATTCAATTCGCTGACCTTCGTGGTCTTCTTCGCCATTGTTGTCGCGCTTCATCATGCGCCGCTGTCCTGGCGCGTGAAGAAAATCAATCTGCTTCTCGCCAGCCTCATCTTCTACGGCGCGTGGAGCCCGCCCTTCGTCCTGCTGCTGCTGTTCTCGACGGTCGTCGACTGGTTCGCGGCGCGCTGGATCCACGGCGCGACGAGCAAGGCGCGCCGCCGCGCCTTTCTGCTGCTGTCGCTCGCCGGCAATCTCGGCCTGCTCGGCTATTTCAAATATGGCGAGTTCCTGCTCGAGAATTTCACGCATCTCCTGAACGCCGCGGGCGTCGCCTACAAGGCGCCCGAATGGAACATCATATTGCCGGTCGGCATCTCCTTCTACACCTTCGAGACGCTCGCTTATACGCTCGACATCTATCTGCGGCGCGCGGCGCCAGGAAAATCCTTCCTTGATTTCGCGTTGTTCGTCACCTTCTTCCCGCAGCTGGTCGCGGGCCCGATCGTCAGGCCGTCGCAACTTGTGCCGCAATTCGCCGAACCGAAGCGGGCGACGCGCCCGCAATTTTGCTGGGGCCTTGCGCTCATCATCATCGGCCTCTTTGAAAAGGTCGTGCTCGCCGATTCATTCCTGGCGCCGGCGGCGGACGGGGCCTTTGGGCACAAGGGCGCACTGGCGCCGCTTGACGCCTGGACCGGCGTGCTGGCGTTTTCAGGCCAGATCTTTTTCGATTTCTCCGGCTATTCGACGACGGCGATCGGCACGGCGCTGTGTCTTGGCTTTGCCCTGCCGAACAATTTCCGCTTTCCCTATGCGGCGATCGGCTTTTCCGATTTCTGGCGCCGGTGGCACATCTCGCTGTCGACCTGGCTGCGCGATTATCTCTACATCCCGCTTGGCGGCAACCAGAAAGGCCGCCTGCGCACCTACGCCAATCTGATGATCACGATGCTGCTTGGCGGCCTGTGGCATGGCGCGAGCTGGACGTTCGTCATCTGGGGCGGACTTCATGGACTTTACCTTGCGGTCGAGCGGTTCCTTCGCGAGGCGATGCCGGCGCGCGACTTCTACAAGTCCTTGTGGTTTCGCGTCGCGATGGCGCTGCTGACCTATTTCCTCGTCAACATCACCTGGGTCTTCTTCCGCGCCGAAGGCTTCAGCGAGGCGACGCTGTTCCTCGCCTCGATGTTTGCGATGGCGCCGAAACCCGATAGGGTCCTTTATTGGAACAGCATCCTGCCGGCGGCGATCGTCATCGCAGGCATGGTGTTCACGCATTGGCGCATGCGTTCGACGACGTTGGAATCGGTCGTCGAAAAGACACCGGCGTGGCTGATCGGGGCGGTCCTCACTTTCATGCTTTTCATGCTGGTGATCACGCAGGGCTCCGACAGCGCCTTCATCTATTTCCAGTTCTGAGGCGGCTATGACGAAACTCGCATATTTCGATCCCGAAGATGTCCATCGGCCGACGCCGGACAGGAACTGGCGGGCGCTGGCGCTGGCGGCGATCGCCGCGACGGCGATCTTGACCGTCGGCTGGGAGTTTTTCTGGCGCGGCAAGGGCATGACCGCCGGAGATTTCAAGAACACCGAGGCGCTCTGGGCCGAAGCCCGGCGCAAGGCGACCGGCGATGCGACCGTCATCATCGGATCCTCGCGCATTTTTTTCGGGATCGACCTTGACGTTTGGGAAGAGGCGAGCGGCGTCCGGCCGGTACAGCTTGCGCTTGAAGGAACAAGCCCGCGCATTTTCCTGAAGGACCTCGCCGAGGATCCGGATTTCAAAGGGCAAGTGATTGTCGGCGTCACAGTTCCGCTGTTTTTCGGGACGGACGGAGGGCTGCGCGCCGCGGCGATCAAATATCACCGCGATGAAACGCCCTCGCAGCGATTGGATCATGCGCTGTCGAAGCAGTTGGAGGGGATTTTCGCCTTCATCGACGAACAGACGCGGCCGAAGCGACAAGTGGCGATCTGGCCGGCGCCGTTGCGCGAGGGAATGAAACCGCGCTTTTCGCCGCGCAAGCTCGAATCGCTCAAGGCGGATCGCAACACCGAATTATGGGCGAGGGTCGCCACTGACGAGAGATATCTCGCGGAGGCCAAGCAGCAATGGCTGGTCGGCACGAAAAACAACGCGCCGCCGCCGGGGCCGGACGGCAAGCCGCCGGCAATGCCGGACGCGGCGATCGACGCCGTCATCGCCGAAGTTGGCGCCAACATCAAGAAAATACGAGCGCGCGGCGGCGACGTCGCCTTCATGCGCCTTCCTTATGACGGCGCCTACGCCGCTCTCGAAGACGCGGCATTCCCGCGCGCGCGATTCTGGGACCGCCTCGTCAAGGAGACCGACAGCGTCGGCATCGCGTGGCAGGATCATGCCGCGCTGCAGGGCCATTACATTGTTGAATGGTCGCATCTGGAAGCGCGCGCCGCGGAAGATTACACTCGCGCCGTTGCGCCGATCTACTACGAGGCGATGAAGAAAAAGGCGGCGGAGAACGCGGCGCGCTGAAGCCGCGCTCGCGAATGTCGATTGACCCTGGCCCCGTCGCGGCGGATCATGACGCCAGCACAGGGAGCGCGCCATGACGAAATACGCCAGCATACTTGAGACCGTCGGCCGCACGCCGGTGGTCCGCATCAACAAGCTCGCGCCTGGAGGCGTCAATCTGTTCGTCAAGGTCGAGGCGTTCAATCCGCTGGGCTCGGTCAAGGATCGCCTCGCGCTCGGCGTCATCGAGGCGGCGGAAAAATCCGGCGCGCTGAAACCCGGCCAGACGATCGTCGAGGCGACGAGCGGAAACACCGGCATCGGCCTTGCCATGGTCTGCGCGGTGAGGGGCTATCCGCTTGTCATCACCATGGCGGAGAGTTTTTCGGTCGAACGCCGGAAACTCATGCGCTATCTCGGCGCCAAAGTCGTGTTGACGCCGGCGAAGGATCGCGGCACCGGCATGGTCGCGAAGGCGCAGGAACTCGCCGACAAAAACGGCTGGTTCATGACGCGGCAGTTTGAAAGCGAGGCCAACCCCGAAGTTCACCAGCGAACGACAGCGCGCGAGATCATCGACGACTTTGCGGGCGAGCGTCTCGATTACTGGGTGACCGGCTACGGCACGGGAGGCACGCTGACCGGCGTCGCGCGCGTCCTGAAAAAGGAGCGGCCAGAAACCCGGATCATTGTCAGCGAGCCCGACGTCGCGCCGCTCTTGACCGAAGGATCGCCGCAGAAGCGAAATGCCGAGGGCGTCGCGCTTGGCAGCCACCCTGCCTGGACGCCGCACCCGATTCAGGGCTGGACGCCGGACTTCATTCCGCTGGTCGCGCAAGAAGCGATCGACACGGGCGCCATCCACAAGGTGATGAAGGTTTCGGGCGCCGAGGCGATGAAGTGCGCGAAAGACCTCGCGCGACAGGAAGGAATTTTCGTCGGCATATCTTCCGGCGCAACATTCGCGACGGCGCTCGATGTGGCGAGAATGGCGGACAAGGGTTCGACCATTCTTGCGATGCTGCCCGACACCGGCGAGCGCTATCTTTCGACGCCGCTCTTTGGCGGGATTGAGGCCGAGATGGATGCGGAGGAACGGGCGATTTCGGAACAGACGCCGGGCTACAGGCTCTGACCGGATCAGGATCAGCGAAGGCAAAAGCGGGGCGAAACATGACAAACAGAATTGCGACGATCGTCTTCGCGGCGCTTGCGGCCGCGGGCTGCGCCCGGAAGGAGAGCGCGCCGACGCAAGGCTCGGCGGATGGGACGGTCGAAACCGCGCCCGCGGCGACGGATTGGCGGGCGACCGGGCTGATCGCCGGATCGCTGCCGGACATCGCCGATGCTCTCGCCTCAGGCGCCGTGACATCGGAAACGCTGGTCGAGACCTACCTTTCAAGAATTGAAGGCGTGGACTGGGCGGGACCGGAACTGCAGGCGGTGCTGGCGCTCAATCCGGAGGCGCTCGCCGAGGCAAAGAAATCCGATGCGCGCCGAAAGGCGGGCGCGGCTCTCGGACCGCTCGACGGTGCGCCGATCCTGCTGAAGGACAATATCGAAAGCCTCGACCCGGTGGCGACGACCGCCGGCGCGCTGGCGCTGAAGGACAATGTAACCGGACGCGATTCGCCGCTGGTCGCCGGCCTTCGCGCGCAAGGCGCGATCATTCTCGGCAAGACCAATCTCAGCCAATGGGCGAATTTCCGCTCCAACGGATCCATGAGCGGCTGGTCGGCGCTCGGCGGCCAGGTGAAGAACCCGCACATTCTCGATCGCAACCCCTGCGGATCGAGTTCGGGATCGGGCGTCGCCGTCGCCGCGTCGCTGGCGGCGGGCGCGGTCGGAACGGAGACGAACGGATCGATCTCCTGCCCGGCGACCGTCAACGGCATCGTCGGCTTCAAGCCGAGCGTCGGCGTCATCTCGCAGCAATTTATCGTGCCGATCTCGCCGTCGCAGGACACCGCCGGACCGATGACCAAGACCGTCAAGGGCGCGGCGATGATGATGAATGCGATGGCGACGGACGGCGTGGGCGTCGACTATGTCGCAGCGCTCGATGCCGGATCGCTTGCCGGCAAACGCATCGGCGTCGCGCGCTTCGCGCAAGGATCGCATCCAGGCGCCCAGCTGTTGTTCGATGCGGCGCTCAAAGACCTTGAAGCGGCCGGCGCCGTCCTCGTCGAAGTCAAGGACTTCGAACCGTCGGCGGAGAATTTCTGGGAACAGTCCGGCAAGGTGCTGCGGTATGAGTTCAAGGCGAGCCTAAATGATTATCTCGCATCGACGCCGCCCGCGGTGACGGCGCGCAGCCTCGACGACCTTATTGAGTTCAACAAGGCGAACGCGAGTGTCGAACTTGCGCTTTTCGATCAAAGCATTTTCGAGGAATCCGCGAAACTCGGCGGCCTTGACGAGGCGGCGTATGTCGCGGCGCGCGACGTTGTGCAGAAAGCGACCCGCGCCGACGGGATCGACCGGCTCATCGCCGAAAATCAGCTCGACGCAATCGTCTCACCGTCCGGACCGCTGGCGCCGCCGGTCGACGCGGTCAACGGCGATGTCTGGCCGGAATGGGCGGGCGCCGGCTGGCTGGCCGCGATCGC
>JBGSNB010000180.1:0-2368 GCA_041739835.1 Parvularculaceae bacterium
GAATGCCGCGCAGCCGGCGTCCGCGTCGTCATGATCACCGGGGATTACCCGGCGACGGCGCGCGCGATTGCGGCCGAGGCCGGCATCGACGGAGAGAGGATCGTCGCAGGCGACGCGATCGCCGACATGAGCGACGCCGAGCTGGCCCAAGCGGCGCGCGTTACGAATGTATTCGCGCGGGTCCGGCCGGATCAGAAACTGCGGATTGTGAATGCGCTGAAGGCGGATGGAGAAATCGTCGCTATGATCGGCGACGGCGTCAATGACGCGCCGGCGCTCAAAGCCTCGCATATCGGCATTGCGATGGGCGGGCGCGGCGCCGATGTCGCGAGGGAGGCGTCGTCGATTGTTCTCCTTGACGATGATTTCGCTGCGATCGTCGCCACTCTGCGTCTGGGAAGGCGAATTCATGACAATCTTCGCAAAGCGACGGCGTTCATATTGTCCGTGCATGTCCCGATCGCGGGCATGGCGCTGCTGCCGCTGGTGACCGGGCTGCCGATCATTTTCGCGCCAGTGCACATCGCGTTTCTGGAGATGGTGATCGATCCGGTCTGCTCTCTGGCGCTGGAAGCCGAACAGGCGGAAAAGGACGTGATGCGGCGCCCGCCGCGGCCGCCGAAGGAGCCGTTATTGACGCGGCAATTGGCGGGTTGGAGCCTGTTTCAGGGTCTGACGGCGTTCGCCGTCGTCGCGGGCGTGTACAGCTTCTCCCTCATCGGCGGGGCCGGGGATGCTGAAGTCCGCGCCATGACTTTCATGTCGGTCGTCGCTGTCGTCTTCAGCCTCATTCTCGTCAATCGCTCATTCAGCGCGTCGCTCTGGCGCGCATTCGCCAGTCGCAACCTCGCGCTTGCGCTGGTGGCGGTCTTTGTCGCCGCGGTGCTGACCTTGACGATGAAAGTCGACTATGTGCGTCAGTTATTTGATTTCGCGACGCTTGAATTCAACGAAATCCTGATCGCAGCGGGCTCAGGAGTTTCGTGCCTGATCGCGCTGGAGGCCCTGAAATTTTTAGCAAGCAAAATCGTCGCGGCGCCATCGATCAGCGCCCGGCCGGGGCCCACACTTTCCTGACGCGGGCGTCGCGACCGCAAGCGGTCCTGTAGTATTTGTAGCGTAGCGGATTTTTCTTGTAGTAGTCCTGGTGGTAATCCTCCGCCATCCAAAAGGGACCGCGATCAAGGATCGGCGTTACGATCTTCTGTCCGATTTGTTGTTCGGCTTCCGCGATCGAAGCCTTCGCCGCCTCCCACTCGGCCGCGTCAGCGGCGAATATCGCCGTCGTGTAGGAATGGCCGCGATCGCAGAATTGTCCGCCGGCGTCGAGCGGATCGATATGTCGGAGGTGGTAGTCGACAATCGCGCGATAAGAGACCGCTTGCGGATCATAGGCGACCTTGACGACTTCAATATGGCCGTCGTGGTTCTGATAGGTCGGGTTCTCGATGAGCCCGCCGGCATAGCCGGAAACGACCTCAAGGACGCCCGGCAGCTTGTCGAAATCGGCTTCGACGCACCAGAAACATCCGCCGGCGAATACGGCGGTGGCAAGGCCGGCCGCATCCGGCTGTGCGTCCGGCGACGCGGCGCTCGCCGGACGGCCGACCGATAGCGCGAAAACCGCCGCAAGTATTAGTAAGGCGACGGCGCCCAATGCATTGCGAACCATGCGGCTCACTCCCTTTAATTCGAGTTCACCTTATAGACCGGCGAAAAATGCGCCAGTTCGCTCACGCCGTTGTCAGCGGCGCCGGATCAGGTTCTCCCGGATGTGATCGCCCGCGATCAATTATCTTCGAATTTACCAAGCTTTTTCGACAGTTTTTAACTGCGTGGGGTCGAAGATCATACCGAGATAGAACTGATGAGCGGGCGCGTGCGTCTCCTTTTGGCGGGGCTTCTTCTGGTGATGTCGGCCGCGCAACCCGCGGCAGCAGCGACAACCGTATTCGCCGGCTCCATTTTCGGCGCTTCGGGAAGCGTTGTCGCACCGGGGAATGCGCTGGGCGCGGCGAATGGGTCGACGGCGCAAATTCTCCGTGTTCCGGGCGGCAGCAGCCTTATCTTGCAACTGTCTAAGGCGACGACCGGCCTGAATACGATCCTTAACGGCCAGCGGTTGACCGCGGGCTCGAATGTGCAGATCGCCATCGGCGAAATCATTGGCGGTGTTGCGACATTCTCCGCCAATTTCGCCTTGCCCGCCGGCCTTGGGTCGCTGCACACATTCGACCTTAGTGCTGCTTGCTCCGCCATTTCCGCGACCGGGTGCTCGCTCCTCCGCATCAGCGTAAACGGGGCGCCGGGCGGCGGTTTCCTGCTCGACGGCGTTTCCGGCGTCGCCGGGGCGCCGGAGCCGGCGGCC
>JBGSNB010000093.1:0-2073 GCA_041739835.1 Parvularculaceae bacterium
ATACGGTTGCATACGCCGTCACGATGCCAGGCTGGCATTCTTGAATGTTGCCTCTGTACTTGCAGGAAACTGCCCCAGGCTCAAGCTGTTGGCAAAGCATGGCTTATCTTTCAAACCAGGCTGATGCCAATCGCGCCGATCGCGCCGCCGACGCCGACCGCCAGCCACAATTGAGGACTGCTCATTGCTTCTCCGCCCGCCTGAACGGCGCCAGCAATAGCAGGGTCACGGATTCGTCTTCAACGCCTGCAAGCCCGATTTTCATGTCCGGCGTGCGTTTCGTCGCGCTCCGCGTCCGGAACAGGGGGTCCCACAGGCTGAAAATCGCGGCGTAATTGGAGTTGGTGTCGCGCGGGATCGCATGGTGATGCACCCAGTGGATCGACGGCGTCACGATGACGCGCGACAGCACCCGCTCGAACGCCGCCGGCAGCCGGACATTCGAATGATGAAAAAACGAAGCGGCGAGCAAGGCTGTTTCAAAAATGACGACATGCGCGAACGGAACGGCCAGCAGCATGATGGGTATCATGCGCAGCAGCGCCGAGAGCGCGACCTCGCCCGGATGAAACCTCACCGCCGAAGTGGTGTCGAGATGCTCGTCGAGGTGATGCACGCGGTGAAAGCGGCGCATCAATCCGACCTCGTGATAGGCGCGATGCAGCCAGTAGGACCAAAGATCGAGGAGAACGATGTCGATGACAAGCATCAAGAGCGGATCGCCGACGGGACGGCGCCATAGCGGATGCTCGGCTGCGAACGCCGTCAGCGGCAGCACGATCAGCGGCGACAGCAGGACAAGGAGCGCCCATAAAATTCCGTTGCGGACAAGGCGCGCCGCGCCCGGGGCCGGCGTCGCAGCCGCAACGCGCTCCGCGAGGAACAGAACCGCAAATACGGATAGACCGATATAGGCCTTGTTGGCGATGATTGCGTCACTGATCATCGGCGAAGCGCTTCCAGTCGGGCCGGTCGAACGCGATGTCGAGGCGGCGCATGCCGATATGTTCGTAGTAGCTGACCGCGCCGGGCGCCGCGAGCAGGATAAAATGCGCGTAATCGCCGGCCGCCTTCGCGCTTTCGTCGAGCAGCCGCTTGCCGACGCCCCGCCCCTGATACGCCTTGTCGACCGCAAGATCGGAACAATAGCAGCAGAACGAAAAATCGGTAACGCAGCGCGAAACCCCGATGATCCTGCCGGCGTCGCGCGCGGTCACGATGATGTCGGCGTTGGCGAGCATCTTCTCGATCCGCGCGCGCTCTCTCACCGGCCGCCGCTCGGCGAGCGTCGATCGCGTCAGGACATCGATGAATTCATCGGCGCCAAGGTCCGGCTCGGCGGCGTAAGTGACAGCGTCGATCATGCTTCGTCACGCGGTTTGCGTTTCTTGTCCCAATAGTCGAGGCGCTTCAGGATTTCGTGCTCAAAGCCAGTCTCGCGCGGTTCATAAAAGCGCCGGCGCGCCATCTCCGGCGGGAAATAATCGAGCCCGGCGAAGGCGTCTTCCGCGTCGTGATCATACGCGTAGCCCTTCGAATAGCCGAGCGATTTCATCAGCGTGGTCGGAGCGTTCATCGCGTGCATCGGCGGCGCCAGCGAGCCCTCTTCGCGCGCCGCCGACTTCGCCGCCTTGAACGCCGCGTAGGACCGGTTTGATTTCGGCGCGGTCGCAAGATAGGCGACCAGCTGCCCGATCGCGATTTCGCCTTCCGGCTGGCCGAGAAATTCGAACGCGTCGCGCGCCGCGATCGCCAGCGGCAGGGCCTGCGGGTCGGCATTGCCGACATCTTCCGAGGCGATGACGATGAGGCGGCGCAGCACGAAGCGCGGATCCTCGCCGCCGACGATCATCCGCGCCGCCCAATAGAGCGCGGCGTCGACATCGGATCCGCGGATCGACTTTTGCAGCGCGCTGGCGAGATTGTAATGCGACTCTTGCCCTTTGTCGTAGATCGGCGCCCGGCGCTGCGCGACAAGCGACAGCGCCTCGACATCGAGCAGGGCGTCCGCCGGCTCGGCGAAGAGTTCCTCGGCGAGCCCGAGCGCGAAGCGGCCGTCGCCGTCCGCCATGC
>JBGSNB010000279.1:0-4953 GCA_041739835.1 Parvularculaceae bacterium
TGCTTGGCGCCTGGCTCGCCTTCGGCCGCAAGGCGTCGGCGCGGCCCGAATAAGGCGCCCTTTTCGTCTCGGCGTTCCTGTCCTTTTCCGAGGACCCGCGCCGCTTGGCGGCGGCAAAGGCGCCCTTTTTCGCCGTCGAAAGGGCAGTCCTTTTTTTGTCGAGCGCAGCGCCGCCGCTGCGAACCGGCACATGATTCACTTGTCAAAGAGCCGATCGAAAACCGCTTTCGCGGCCTTCGACCTCCCCTTTAGATGGTCGCCGCCATCGCGGTTTCAAGCGCCCGAAAAATTGTATTTATACAGACGAATTCGCCAATGAGGCGAAGCGCACTCCGCTAAAGCAGGACGACCGCGGCGAGGCCGAGGAAGACGAAGAAACCGACGACGTCCGTCACCGTCGTCACGAACACGGCGGACGCGACCGCCGGATCGGCGCCGGCGCGTTGCAGGCCGAGCGGCACGAGAATGCCGGCGAGCCCGGCCGCGACAAGATTGATGATCATCGCGGCGCCGATGACGACGCCGAGCTTAAGCGCATCGGATGGCGTATGCCCCGACATCGAATGCCAGACGCCGGCCAAGGCGCCCATGATGATCGCAAAGAGGACGCCGTTAAGCCCGCCGACAATCGTCTCGCGCCAGATGATGCGCGCCGCATTCGACGGCGTCAGATCGCGCATCGCAAGGCTCCTGACGGCGACTGTCAGAGTCTGCGTGCCAGCATTGCCGCCCATCGACGCGACGATCGGCATCAGCACGGCGAGCGCGACAACCTGCTCGATCGCCGCGCCGAAAAGCGAGATGACCAGCGAGGCGAGGATCGCGGTGCCGAGATTGACGGCGAGCCAGGAGAAGCGCGAGCGCACCGTCTCCATCACCGTATCGGTGATGCCGGCATCCGATTCGACGCCGCCGAGCGCGAGCATGTCTTCATGGCTCTCGGCGTGGACGATTTCGACGACGTCGTCGACGGTGATCATGCCGACCAGCCGTCCGCTTTCATCGACGACCGGCGCGGAGATGAGATTGTACTGCTCGAATTTATAGGCGACGTCTTCCTGGTCCATCGCAACAGGGATCGACCGAATGTCTTTGTTCATGATCTTTTCGATCGGCACGTCGCGCTGCGTCTTCAGTAGGGTCGAAAGCGGCACGGCGCCGACGGGCTTGTTGGCCGGATCGACGACGAACACCTCGTAGAAGCGGTCGGGCAGCTCTTCCTTGCCGCGCAGGCGGTCGATGATCTGGCCGACCGTCCAGAACGACGGCGCGGCGAAGACTTCGCGCTGCATCAGGCGGCCGGCGGATTCTTCCTCGAAGTCGAACGCCTGATTGAGCGCGAGCCGGTCCGTCGCCGTCGTCTTCGACAGGATGTCGGCGCGCGTTTCCTCGTCCAGCTCCTCCAGGATGAAGGCGGCGTCGTCGGTGTCGAGTTCGCTGACCGCCTCGGCGACCGCTTCCGGCCGCATCGCCGAAACGACTTCCTCGGTGAGGTTCGAATCGAGTTCCGGGAGAACCTCCGCCGGCAGGCTGCCGCCGAGGAGTTCAATCAGGGTCATCCGGTCGTCTTCATGCAGCAGCGCGATGACGTCGGCGAGATCGGCCGGATGCAGCTCGTCGAAAAGCGCCTCTATGCGCGCGACATCTCTGGTCTCGATCGCTTCGGCGACCGGTCCGACATAACGCTCAGCGAGCGTCAGTTCGGCGTGGAGGGCGGCGCTGTCCATTTCCGGAAGCGCGGCTTCCAGATCCTCTGGTCGATCGTCGAGGATCGCAGGATCGGGCACGAATTCCCTCCCGCCGGATGAATGGAAATAATCGGCTCGCCTGTCGAGGCCTAAGCGAGACCGCTTGAGCGTTCAAGCGCATGAACGGCTTAATCGCGAAAATTAATCGCGCCGCTGAGGATGATCGCGATGATGACGCCGGCGACCGGCGCCGCGATCAGCGTCGCGCGCAGCGCTTTCTTTTTGAGATCGGGATCGGTCGGCGCGCCAGGGTCGGCGCCGTCGACGCCGTCGGCGTCGCCCTCCCAACGGCTCTTCACGCCCATCGGCAACAGCGCAAAGAAAACGCACCACCAGACGAGCACATAAATGACGACGGCGCCGGCGGGATTCATGCCCTAAACCCGCTGGATGAGGATCGCGACCGCGGGCCGCTTGCCCCAGATCGCCGTCATTTCATTGCGCACGGCCCTGGTCACCGCAAGATCGACCGCCTGGTCGTCCTGGCGCTTGGACTTGGCGAGCGCCATCACGGCCGCCGCCGCCTTTTCGGCGATCGCCGCCGCCACATCCTCGACGCCCGGCGCCTCCCTCGGCGCGCCGATAATCGAGACCGCCGGCGGCGCGGCGAGGCTTCCATGCTCCTCGATAGACACCGCGACGGTCACCAGACCTGCGAAAGACAATTTGCGCCTCTCGCGCATCGGGCTGGAGCCCTCCGGCATCATCAGCTTGCCGTCGAGGATCCAGCGGCCAGCGGGAAGTTCGTCGATGATTTCAGGCTCGCCCGGCGCGAGGCGGATGAGATCGCCATTGCGCGGCGCGATCGCATCCTCGACGCCGAGCGCCATCGCGAATTCGGCATGCTCTTCGAGATGGCGCGCTTCGCCATGCACGGGGATTGAATATTTCGGGCGCACCCAGCCGTACATTTTTTTCAGCTCATCGCGATTCGGGTGCCCCGAAACATGCGTGAACTCGTCCTTCTCGGTGATGATGTGGACGCCGAGTTCGACGAGATCGTTGATGAGCGTGAAAATGTCGCGCTCATTGCCGGGAATGATCTTCGACGAAAAGATCACCGTGTCGCCCTCGCCGAGCACGAGGTCGCGGTGATCGTCGCGGGCGATGCGCGAGAGCGCGGCGCGCGGCTCGCCCTGGCTGCCGGTGCAAAGATAGAGGACATGCTCCTTTGGCAGGAAGCCCGCCTCCTGCGGTTCGACGAATTTGACGCCGTCGGGAAGGAGGCCGACATCCCGCGCGGCGCCGACGATCCGCAGCATCGACCGCCCGAGCAGGCAGACGGCGCGATCCGCCGCGTAAGCGGCTTCGCAGATCGAGACGACGCGCGAGACATTCGATGCAAAGGTGGTTACCGCGACGCGGCCGCTTTGTTTCGCGATCAGTTTCGTCAGGCTTTCCTTGACCCGCATTTCCGAGCCGGACGAGCCCGACGACAGGACATTCGTCGAATCGCAAATCATCGCGAGAACGCCCTCATCGCCAATGCCGGCGAGGGTCGGCGAATCCGTCACCGGACCCAGCGTCGGCTCCGGGTCGATTTTCCAGTCGCCGGTATGCAGCACCATGCCGAGCGGCGTGCGGATGATGACGCCGTTCGGCTCCGGGATCGAATGGGTCAGCGTGACGAATTCGATGTCGAAGGGTCCGATCGTCAGCTTCGCGCCGAGACCGATGACGCGCAAGTCGATTTTCGCGCCGCGTTCCTCGAGCTTGCTTTCGACGAGCCTTGCGGTGAAGGCGGTCGCGTAGACCGGGCATTTGAAATCCGGCGCAAGGAGGCCGACCGCGCCGATATGATCCTCATGGCCATGCGTCAGGATCAGCGCGAGGAGATTTTCGCGTTCCTCGAGAATAAACGTCGGATCGGCGCAGATGATCTCGACGCCCGGCGTCGAAAGATCGCCGAACATGACGCCGCAGTCGATCATGATCCATTTGCATCTGTTCGGCGGTCCGAACCCGTAAAGGTTCATGTTCATGCCGATCTCGCCGGAACCGCCGAGAGGCAGGAAAACCAACTCGTCCTTCGCCATCAACCCTTCGCTTTCACGCGTTTGTGGATCTCAAAGAGTCCGCGAATGGTGAGATCGGCGTCAAAAATATCAATGCAGTCGGTCGCGCCCTGAAACAAGGAGGCGATGCCGCCGGTCGCGACGACCTTCAGCGGTTCGGGATATTCGTCCTTGATGCGGCGGACGAGGCCTTCGATGAGGCTGATATAGCCCCAGAAGACGCCCGACTGCATCGCGCCGACCGTGTCCTTGCCGATGACGCGCGCCGGGCGCTCGATGGCAACGCGCGGCAGTTGCGCAGCGGCGTCGTGCAGCGCCTGCATCGAGAGATTGATCCCCGGCGAGATGATGCCGCCCTCAAAGCCGCCGTCCTTGCCGACCATGTCGAAATTGGTGGCGGTGCCGCTGTCGACGACGACCAGCGGACCGCCATAGGCGACGAATGCGCCGACGGCGTTGACGAGACGGTCGGCGCCCGCTTCGCTCGGCTTCGGGATCCTGACCTCGACGCCCGGAACAGACGCCGCGGTGACGACAAAGGGCTCGCAATTGAAGTAACGCCGCGACAGGTTGCGGAAGTGAAACAGCGATTGCGGCACCACATTCGAAATGATGCAGTCGGTGATGTCGGAGAGCTTGCAGCCTTCCATCGCCATGATCTGCGCCAGCCATGGCGCATATTCGTCCGCCGTCCGCGTCGATGAGGTGGAGGTCCGCCACTGCGCGCGCACGCCGTCCTTGTCGTAAAGCGCAATCACCGAATTGGTGTTGCCGACGTCGATGGCGATCAGCATGTCAGCCTCGCAGCAGCGGTCATGAACGGTCAGGCGGCAGCACGGCGCCGGCGGCGATCGTCCGCCGCCGTCCGTCGCAGTCTAGTATGAGCGCGCCCGCAAGATCGAGGTCCCTGAAGACGCCCTCGACAACCTCGCCCGGCAGCCTGACCCGGATGCGCTGTCCGACGCCCGAGGCGCGCGACAGCCACTCGGCGCGTATGTCGGCGAAGCCCTGCTGCTCCCACCGCCGGCGCCAGGCCGACAATGTCTCGTCCAGGGTTTCAACAAAGGCCAGCGGATGCGGCGGCGCGGCGGCGACATCGATGAGGCGCGCGGACGGATAATCGAGACCATCGGGCGCTGACAGGATATTGGCGCCGACGCCAAGCGCGATCAGCGGCGGCGGCGCGCCGA
>JBGSNB010000294.1:0-20282 GCA_041739835.1 Parvularculaceae bacterium
TTGCGTAACGCAGCGAACGTCGGTCATGCTGCCGCCGAGTGATTTCAGTCCATACCATCTGGTCCTCCGTTGTCTTCGCAAACCACGGTGAATCATAAGTCGCTGAAATCACTCAACTCCTTTTTCGTTTGGGCTCTTAGATCACCTGGTCAATTCGCCGTTGACCAAGTTTCCTGAAATTGGCCAAAAGATGATCGCCGACATCCGTATTTCGCGGACGCGGCTCAAGGGGTGGCTCTGCGACCATGATCGCCCGGTCCCGCCAGGTCTTGGTTCTGCGCTGCCGGGATCAATGACCTTTTCCAATGCGAAATTCGAGGCCGCGGCGCGCAATGACAACGGTCCAAAACCGCTCGGCCGCCCGGAGCTTCCGGCCTGGAGCGCGGTCCGCGATCACGTTGCGCGGACCTATGACGCCGATCCGTCAAGACCGTTGAAAGCGCTCGCCCATGAGGCCCGCGAGGAAGCGCTCAAGTGTTTCGCCGAAAATGACGTGCCGTCCGAGACGACGATCCTCCGTCGGATGAAAGAAATCCTGCATAACTAGCCTTTCTGCCCTGGCATGCAGCGTCTCGCGGGCATTAGCGGGCGTCGGCGCAACTATGCGGGTATTTGACGAAATGATTTTTCTTTTTCGCCGATCCATTGGGTGATTGGCTTCGGACGTTCTGACCGTTGTGAACGGAGCGTCCTATGAGCGAAACTTCAATCAGACTTCCCTCCTTGTCGGACATTCTCGCCAAGAACCCCGGCTGGCTCGAAGAGGCGGTTTCGACGCGGGCCGCTAGCCGGCTTACTGGCGTTCCGGTCTGCACGCTGGAGACCTGGCGCTCGCGTGGTCGCGGTCCGCGTTTTCTAAAACTCGGGAGTAAGACTGTCCGCTATCAGCGGCGCGAACTTCTCGATTGGATGGCGGACGCGCGGCGGCGAAACACCGCCGATCAGGGGCCGTCGCATGGGTGAGCCGACCAAACCGATCTGCGTGCGGCTCCCAGTCAGCGCGCACGAGCAGTTGAAAGCGCGCGCCTATGTGATCGCCGCGACGCCGGCCGGCGTCGCCCGCGATCTGATCATGAAGGGCGTCGCCGGCGCTGACGCCGAAGCCACCGCTAAAAGGCTGATGGCGATCGACCGACGCTTGGCCGCTCAGGACGCGCGTCTTAGCGAGGCGTCGCAATCGATGGCGCGGCTTCTCGTCATGTTCGAAGCATTGCTGCAAGCGCTTTCCACTCCGCAATCTTTCAGCGGGCGGGAAGCGGCGGAATGAAGCTCGATCGCCTCCTGTTTCTCGCCGCGTTGCTGAGTTTTTGCGCCGCCGGGGGCGTTTACGAACTGGGCCTAGGTGCGGCGGCGCCGGTGCGCGCGCATCTAAGCGGCGGCGAGGTTCCGGTTCCGGCGGGCGACATGCGGGCGTGCTTTCACCAGCGGGGTCTCGCACTCTTCGCCGACAGGGATGCGCAGGGCGCCTGGCGGTATTGCGAAGCGCATTTCGCGCACTATCGCGCGCTCGACGCCCTGACACTACGCATCAACGCCATCTTCGCTCTCAGCGGGATCGGTCTTGCGGCGTTGTTGGGGTTTGCGATCGCGATGAAGATGCAAGTCACGCCGGCGAAAGTCATACGCGGACCCCGCTTGTTGAAAGACCGCGAAGCCGTCCGCATAATCCGAAAGGCGCTGTTGAGAGAATGCCGGCTGTCCGGACGCGGCGTCGATCTGGCGCCGGGTCTGCCCATAAGCCGCGACCGCGAAACCCGGCATTTCCTGATCTGGGGGAGCGTCGGCGCCGGCAAGACGCAGACCATGCTGCATCTTATTCTCGGCGCGCTCAATCGCGGCGACGGCGTTCTCGTCCTCGACGTCAAGGGCGATATGACGGCGCGCCTGCCGGGCGAGCCGGTGCTGATCGCCCCACAGGATGCGCGCTCCGTCGTCTGGGACGCGGCGAAGGACTGCCGGACCAAGCAGGACGCGCGCGAGTTGGCGGCGCGGCTCATTCCGAAAAGTTCCGATCCGATGTGGTCGGACGCGGCGCGCGAAATATTCGTCGCTTGCCTTGTTCATCTGCAGGCGACGCGAGGGGAAGGATGGAGCTGGCGCGACCTGCAGGAGACGACGACACTGGGGGCCGACAAGCTTCTGGAGATCGCCAAGCGTCATCATCCGAACGCCATCCGCAATCTTGAAACGCCGGAATCGAAAACGACGCAGAGCATATTATCGACCTTCCAGTCGCATATGCATGTCGTGGCGACGCTCGCCGACGCCTGGGACGAGAACCGGAATGATCGGTTTTCGATCGTCGAGTGGCTCCATGATCCGCCGCCCTTTCGGCCGATCATCCTGCAGCGGGATGGACGCTATCCAGAGCTCTCCAGCGCCTGGATGGGTGGATTGTTCTCGTTGTTGTCGGCGGCGGTCGGCAGCCCGACATTAGAAGAATCCGTGTCGCGCCGGGTCTGGATATTCGTTGACGAATTCCCGCAATTGCCGAGGCTCGACCAGTTCTCGACCCTGATCGATCTCGGGCGGTCGAAGGGCGTCATCACCGTGATCGGCGCCCAGGATATCGCGCAGCTGCGCGAGACCTATGGGCGCAATCAGGGAGACAGCTGGATGAGCATGATCGGCACACAGATCGTCACGCGCTTAAATCTCAGCCAGGCGGCACGCGAGATTTCCGAGATCATCGGCCTTCAGGAAATCGAGAAGCCGGCGAAAAGCACGACGCGGACACCGTCGGGAACAAGCGTCGCCTGGCGCATTGAGCGTGAACGACGGCCGGTGATCGCGCAATCGGAACTGGCGACGAGGCTCGGCCCGACCAAAAAAGGGGTCAAAGCGCTGGTCCTCGGCGTCGGCGAAGACATTTTCCAACTGACCTTTCCATATGTTTCGCTTGATCCGCGGCGGCCGTCTTCGGTTCCGGCCGGATGGACGAAGGGCGTGTGCGGCGCACGGACTTCGGCGTCGGGCAATAACGCCCCGCCAGCCGCCGCAAACGCCGCGCGACTTCCGGAAAGCGCAGCCCTCAGCATCTTAAAGATGCGGCCCTGATGGTCGCGACAATCTCCGCGCGGGGCGGCGCGAAGGCGGCGCTCGCCTATTACAGCCATCTAAGCGCCGACACTTATTACACGCGCGACGGCGAACCGCCGGGACGCTGGGCGGGCGAGGGGGCTGAGCAGCTTTCCCTTGAAGGCCCCGTCACGCGCCATGAATTCGAAGCGGCGCTCAACGGCCGCGATCCGAAGACGGGCATGCAGTTTGCCGCGCTAGGCGGACGATCTAAAACGCACGCCGCGGGCTGGGACATTACTTTCAGCGCGCCGAAATCGGTCTCGGTCCTGTGGGCGCTGTCAGACGAAAAAGACCGCCGGCTGATCGAGACGGCGCAGCAAAAAGCTGTCATCAACGCGACCAAATTCCTCGAACAAAGCGCCGCCTGGGCCCGACGCGGCGAGGGCGGACGCATCCGCGAAAGGACCGCCGGATTGCTGACGGCGCAATTCGATCACCATACCAGCCGCGATCTCGACCCGCAGCTCCACACCCATGTGTTCGTGTTCAATCTGGCGCCAAGAAAAGACGGGAGCTGGGGCGCGATCGTGAGCCGCGAGCTTTACAAAAGCCAGAAGCAGGCGGGGCTTCAATACCGCGCCGAACTCGCCCGCGAACTCGAACGGGAAGGTTTCGCGGTCGAGAAAACGGCGGAGAGTTTCCGAATGAGCGCTATCCCGGAACGGATCGAGCGCGCCTTTTCGAAGCGTCGCCAGGCGATCGAAGAAGCGGCAAAAACCTATGGCTATCAGACGCCAAAAGGAATGGAGCTCGCCAATATCCGCACCCGAAAATCCAAAGAAAAAATCGAAACGAGAGAGCTCATTTCGGCATGGAAAAATGAAGCGAAGGCGCTCGGATTTGAGCTGAAGCCGGAGAAAATTCGCGCACCTTTGACGCAAAATCGGCGGGAGTCGGCACCCGTTGTCGAGATCGGTCTCGTCCAAAATACGGCGAAAAGTCCAGCGATGGCGAAGGCGAATTCTCATTCGCCGCAAGCCAAAATCGCCGCGCAAATCTTTCACTTGATGAGCCAGATCGCGCGGCTGGCGGGACCGACCCATCACGGCGCGTCGGCGCGCGGACCCCGCCTGCATCAACGCAGAAAAATCCTGGAGCCAGAAAATGAGCGGTGACGTCGGCAATCAAGAACAAACTTCCGCAAGGAGACGAATTCCGTAATCAGGCGAAAACGCGCATTCTCGGCGGCGATTCAATCGCTTGCATTCAAAAGCAAGCAAGGCTTGTCATCAAAATTCGAGAGGCGGTAATCAATGAAATGCGCGAAATAATATGACGGAAGCAATCTGTTAATCCTTAGACGGACGCAAGTCCGTTAGCACCAACGGTGCATAGGGTGTGAATTCTGCCTTTGTCTAAACTTCCGGAACATGCCCAAAGCAGGCATTTGGTGGCTTCAAGATGTGCGATTGCGCGGCCCTAATTGGACGCGCCGGCTCACTTTTGCAAATGAGTTAGGTGGCCAACCTGTTCGCAGGATTCAGGATCTCGGAGCAGAGCCGTTCGAGGTTGGGTGAGCGTTTTCCAGCATCCCACGCAAACGCGAGGCTCGCACCAATATGAAGAGTATTCTTTCTAAGCCCCCCGGCATGGCCGTATCGCGTGTCAGCCTGGGCGCGAAACGCGGCCCAATTATCGGCACCAATATCGTCTTCGACGATTGAGCCGATGTCGGACTGCCACATTGTGAATCCGGGTCCCCAGATAGTCTCGGCGGGCATAGGAGTTTCGCCGGGCCGGCCCGCCAGGGTCAGAATGGCTCTATTGTCATTTTCGTGCTTGATCCGGCTGCCGTTCTTGTCGGGCTTATCCGCGTCCGAGTCGAAAACAACATAAGTGGGAATTCCCATATGCTTCGCGATAATCAACGGCTGTAGAAGCTCGCTCTTGCCGTTTGCTGGGACGATGTGGCACCCGAGCCGGCGATGCTCATCCGTTTTGTCAATGAGATTGAGGTAAGCAAGCAGATAGGCAACGTCTTCCAAGCCCTCAACGAGAATGAGCCGCCGGGTGAAGAACATTTCGTTGATCCCCGGCTGAAGGGCCTGATGGATTTTAGCGAGCGCGCCCTCGGGTTTTACAGGTTGGGCGCCAGTGCATGCAGCGACGGCGTGAGCAATGTCGGCGAACGACATGTATGAGACCGACGAACACGGTGTGCCGGGGTCTTTGCGGACCATGCGTACGTCCTCGAATCCATCACCGGATACGAATAGTGGGTTATGTGTGCACACGATAACCTGCGAATTGCCCCGACTGAGCTTGTTGAGAACGTTGGCAAGATGACGGGCCTGCGGCGGGTGCTGGTAGAGTTCGGGTTCCTCACACGCCAAAATCAATGTCGGGCCAGACGCATCGTCGGCGCCCGCCAGTTCCTGCAACAGGGCGAGCAGATATGACCGCTGAAGGCCGTGGCCGAAGCGCGCAAGCTCGCCCTCGAAATCGCCTTCGCCGGCAAGAATGTGAGCCCACGGCTCTTCGACGCGGACTGACTTGTCCGGGTCCTGCTTCCATTGCAGGCGCAGTCTCGCGTCCGGGTGCGCCCATTCGGAGAGACGCGTCTGAAGTGCAGTGGAGATATTATCGAGGATGTGCTGATTTTCATCGAGCAGAGATTGGTAGCTTTGCTGCATTTCGGTGCGCAGGGACTTCACCGTCTCGTCGAAATTGGTTTTGGATCGAACGGTGCGGGCGAGAAGTTTGCCAAGCGCTGAATTCCGCACTTCGACTTGTTCGGAGGAGGCATCTTTGACGGCTGGCACATAGACCCATTGGACATACTTAGCGAGGCGGTTGGCGCCTTTTGAAAATCCATAAAACTGGTCCTCGCTCGGGATAAGGGCGCACTCGTCTGGGCGCGCAGCTTCATACTCGCGTAGAGCCTGCACCATGGCATCCTTCGTGCCGGGTGCGGGAAGGTCGGCGTATGTATTGCGTAGTTCCGTATATATTGCTTTTAGCTCGGCAACCTTCTTATCGCCCGCCGCCTCAAAAAACCGTGCGAACGCGGTTATCCCGAGGCGTTGTCCATATTGTTTGACCTGGGCCTTGCCTGACTGAGCGTCGAATGTCGCGACGGCCGAGACAACAAGCTGGCCCTGACGAACGTAATCGACAAAGTCTTCCTGCGCCTCATCGCTAAGATTACCGAAGGTGAGAGTTATCCGAATGGGCTCGCTGATCTTCTTGCAGTGAAAATCTTCTTCAGCTAACTGGCTTAGGTCGGTTGGAAGATTTTCGGATTCGCGGAAGAAGACGTTGAGCGCGGTAAGGATAGTCGATTTGCCGGCGCCATTGGGGCCTACCAGGCAGGCATAGTCGTTCAGGGGTATGGTAGCATCTTCGATTGATCGGAAATTCTCGATGCGGACTGATATTATTTTCATCGCTCCCCCCACCGGTTGGTTCACGCCGATATGAGTTCTTCGCTGTTTCCGGCCTGCAACAACAATTGCCGTCCGCCGAGACCCTCAAAGAGCTGCTCGCGGCAGGTCAGAATGATGACTTGAACATTGCGCGCCGCCATGTTGAGAATGTCAAACATCCGGCTCATCCGCCGGTCGTCCGAAAACACGAGCGCGTCGTCGAGAACGACGGTTGCCGGGTGCCCCTGCTCGACCAGCATTTCCGCAAAGGAGAGCCGGACGAGCACAGCGATCTGTTCCTGCGTGCCCATACTGAGATGATGAAAGGCTTCCTCGTAGCCGGCTTCCCTGATGACGCCGGTGATTCGGAGGTTTTCGTCGATGGCGATGTCAGCGCCCGGAAACAGGAGCTGCAGATACGGCCGCACTCGTTTGAGGACCGGCGACAGATACCGTTCTTTTGCGTCATGCTCGGCGGCACGCAGCGTTGCCAGTAAAAGCGTGAGTACCTCGGCCTCGCGTGCAAAACGGTTGCATTCTTCATTACAAAGTTCATGTTCGCGATCCTTCTCCTCGATCGCCTCGTCGAGCCCGGCGCCCTCAAGCGCCTCGACCCGTGATTTGAGGCCCGCGATCCTGACCTTGAGATTTTCGCGCTTCTCCCGCCGCTCGCGAATGGCTTTATCAAGCCGTGCGATACGTGCATCGAGCTGCGGCACCGTTTCATCGGTGCGCTGCCCTTCGAGAGCGAAAACGGCCTCCTCCTGTGCGGTGATACCGTCGCGGGCGGCGTCTATGTCAGCCTGAAGTCCGGTGTCGGGATACGCCTCTTCAGCCTTGCGGAATTCTTCCTGCCGCTTTTTGAGCTGGGTAGCAGCGTCGTCATGGCGTGTTTTTACCGTTGTCAGTTCGGTTTTGAGGCGCTCAAGCGTATCGCCGGGGCCGGCAAGCTGTGCACGCGCCGTATCAACATCATGCCTTGCCAGCTCGGTCTGCTTTTCGGCACCACTCAAGGCGGTTTCAGCCTCCTGCCTTGATGGCAGTTCCTGCAAGCCGAGTTCATCTTTGTCGCGCTCAAGGACTTTGCGCAATCCCTCGACATGATCGGCAAGCGGCTGCGCACCTGCTTCATAATCATCGGTCGCCGGCGCGTGAAGGGCCGCTTCTTGCCGGGCAAGAGCTGCCCGTTCCAATAATTTCTGCCGTTTTGCGTACTGGTCATCGGCGTCCTGGATGCTTGCAACGCCAACGGCATCCAGCGCCGTCGTGAGTCTGGAATTGGCGTCGCGCTGCTGGGTGATAAGGTTGTCGCGGTCCTTGATGGCCGGATCGACAATGATCCGGCCGCGTCCGGGAATTGTTATGCTGGCCGGCTCTACCGCTTGCACTGCCGGGCGTTCCCCCGTGAGTGGCTTGCCGTCGATTTCGATGCCTACGAGCGAGTCGGACTGCATATCGAAAGTGATCGTGGTGGCGGCGGCGCTGAGCCGCGCGCTGATCGTCTCCATTGCCTTGGCAGCGGCGCGTATGCCTTGAACGGCCTTGTCTGTCACCAGAATGGCAGCGGCGCCCTGCTGAGCTTCGTGCTGGCGTTTTTCGGCGTCCTGCGCTTTCTTCAATTGATCCTGAAGCATCCGAATACGCGCGTCGCGCTCGACCGCTGTGAGGATGCGGCGCTTTAGCGTGACGGACGCATCGGCCTTCGTGACTGCGGCTTCGGCGGCGCGGACGCTCTGCTGCAAGGCATCGTATTTTTCCCGCGCCTCTTTTTCCTGCTGGATCATCTCGTCCCGCCGCTTGCGGGTAACCTCTACCGCCTGCTTATCCGCTGCGATGTCTTCCCCGAGCTTATTCCGGGCGAGCTGGGTCTGCTGCGCCTGTTCAAGGTTGCGCTGCTTGAGTTTCAGGTCCGTCGCTGCCGCCTGAATGCGGGCTTCAAGCGCGGCAAGCTGGCCGCGCCGCGTCCGCGCGCTTTCAAGCTCGGCCTGATCCTCGTGGTCCCGGTCGGTGGAAGACAGCCGTGAAAGCGAGTCTTCCGCGTCTTCGAGATCATCGAGCGTCTGCGAGAGTTCCCCGCGCCGCGTGCGCAGGCCCGAAAGATCAGTCTGCAAGGTGTCGCGGCGATCGATCGAGTCTTTGTACGCACCGCGCGGCTTGCCGCCGCTCGTGACCAGTTCGCTGAGCTGCTTTTCAATCGCCTGCGGCAAGGCCCTTCCCCGCCGGCCCCCGAGAACGGCACCGACTTCGGATTCGAGCGCACTGTGAAGGCTTGATCGTGCGCTCTCGGGGAGATCGAGCGCGCCGAAGGACTGTCCCTGCTGGACCCAGAGCACATTCCACATGCCAATTGTTTCTGGCTTGGCTCCTGTCTTTCCCGGCTCATCGAAACTCAGAAGGCCGCGCAACGTGTCTTCTGCGGCATCGCCTTCAAGCGTGCGCCCGTCGGGACACGACAGGCGGGCATAGGGCTTCTTTATGAAACGCTTCGTGATCCGGTACAGGCCGTCATCCATTTCAAAGGCCAACTCGACAACCGGCCCCGCTTGGTTGCGGTCGTTCTGCAAGGCCGTGATCGGTTGGGCTTTTGAGCTGTATTTCTCAAACAGCGCGGCGCGTAGCGCGTCAAGCAAGGTCGATTTGCCCATTTCATTGGGGCCGACGACGACATTCAGGCCGTCATCGATGCCGTCCAGACGCATCGGGCTGGTGAATTTCTTGAACTGATTGAGGGCGAGCGATCGTAGTTTCATCGCTGCCCCGCCTGTAGTTTCATATGCTCGACATAAAGGCGCTGCAGGGCTTCGGCGGCGATTTCGCGATCTTGTTCACTGCCTTCCTCGGCCTTGCGCTTGAGCGCATCGGCGGCAGTGCGGACAAAGCCGCCACGGTCGATCCGGTCAAGGTCCTCTTGTGTCGGGCACGGAAACAGACGCCGGTCATCGAGGCGCATAAAGCAAAGGGCGGCGGACACCCCTTCAACGATTTGATCCTCAAAATATTGGCGGTCGCCCAGAGAGAGAGCGCCTTCTACACTAAGGTGGACGAGAACGCGGCCAAGATCATCAGACACGGCCCGCAGTTTTTCTGCCAGAAAATCGATGTCAGCGCGGCTATTGAGTTGCTCGGAGAGAGTGAGCCAGCTGTAATGCCCTGCGGGCAGCGGCGTCACCAACGGCGGTGCACCTTGCCCGTCGATTTGGACAAGCAGTGCCTGTCCACCACCGACTATGTCAAAGGCATCGGTCTCAGGGGTACCACTGTACCAGCACCGCTCGTTGATCTTCTTCTGCCCGTGCCAGTCACCAAGCGCGAGATAAGACAGGCCAGCACGCTCCGGGCGATCAGGGGCGATGTAGTTGGGCACGTCCCTGTCGTCTGAACCAAAGCCTGTAATCGTGCCGTGGGCAACACCTATGCGCAAGAGGCCGCCTGGAAGCTCTACGTCGTCCATGTAGGCCGTGGGATCATCAAGCCCTCGCCGGTGAAACAGCGGCGCTGGCAGCAAAACAAAGGACTCCTCTTCGTAGACCGCTGGCGTTTGCGCGACGTGGATATGCACGTTTGCGGGAACGGCTTTGCGCAGAAGCTGGTCCCACAAACCGTTGGGACGTTGCGGATCGTGGTTGCCCGGTAGCAGGTGCCAATGAATTCCTGGAAACTTGCGCATGCGCTCAAGAGGCTGGTTTAGCGAGCGTGGCGAGAGCGCCTCCATGTCATAGACATCGCCGGCGACGAGCACATGCTTGGCGCCGTTCGCGTGGGCAAGCTCGCCGAGACGGGTGATGGCCCCAAGGCGCGCCTCCTGAAGAAGCCCCATCGTCGCATTATCGACAAAGCGGAAAACCTTTCCAATTTGCCAGTCTGCCGAATGTATTAGTTTGATAGGCATCGATGTGGGACCGTTAACTTAGACGTGACCTGTCCACGGTTTTATGGCCAGCTACTTCATGCTGCAAACTGCTGCCGCGCTTTTTCGATACGAATTACAATCCACCGATGGACCTTCCCATCAAGCTCGAATTCTATCTCCTCATCCTCTTGCGCGCCTTCTAATGCGTTTCCAGATGGATGTTGGACTGATATCGTTCCCATGTCGGGATCGTGTTTGTTCGGCGTCAAAGTCACCACTCGAACTCGAGAATCGCCATTCGCCTGAACTTGAACACGGTCGCCAACCTCAACGATTGTCGCGGGAATCCCTACGGGAAACTCGACACCCGAAATCGCAATGGATTTCTCATCCTGAGAGTCGGTTGACGAAGGTTTGATATCGTCTTTTTTTGGTTGAACGGTTCTAAGCTCCGTCCAAACATTCGCTGGTTGATCAAACCCGATAGGCTTGATGCCCAAGTCCTCCAAGCTTCTAATCAGGTCATCCATACAGGTTTCGGGATCAAGCAAGAAACTGGATCCCCAGCACCGCCAAAAACGCCAGCCGACACGCTCCATCACTCGCTGGCGCGCCAGGTCTTCCGCCCACCGCTCTGGTCCATGATACTTATCCCCGTCAAGTTCAATTGCCAGGCGGCGATCGTCGTTCCCCTCCACTACTAGGTCAATCGAATACGGTCCCACCTTGACCTGAGGTTGCGTGCGATAGCCAAGCGCCAGTAAGCGCGTCAAAACCTCGCGCTCAAAGCCGGACTGACAGAGCGCCAAGAGATCGCCGGCTGGCGGAACACGACCCTCCATAGGGTTCTTGAAATGTCGCAGGACCTTCGCTTTCAAATCGTCCGGTTTGAGCATTTCTTCCGTCACAGAACGGAAGAGATATTCGCGGTCGCGGGCGCGCGACAGGGCCACGTTAAAACGCTGTTGGAAAGGTAACGCAGTCTTCGACGTACAGGTGTCCGGGCATTCTACCATGCTTAAGAACACGATATCGCGCTCCTTGCCCTGGAATATGGCGGAGTCGCCACATGCGATATCGTGCCTAAGGTAAGCGTCCTCACCAATGCGCTCTAACAACATGGCCTGAATGAGTTGCGCCTGCTTGGCCCCAATCAGCGAAATAACACCAATGCTTCGCTCAGCCAAAGTCACATCATCCACAATGCGCGCGATTTCATCCACGATCGCCTCAGCCTCAGCGAGGTTGCGATTTGCCCGATCTTTCCGGCCATGTGTAACATGCACATCAATAAGCGGCGGTGACAATCGCTCCGACGATTTCGGTACACGAACCGGTATAATTTCATCCGTATAGAACTGAAAACTGAAACGAATGATTGGTTCTACGCACCGAAAATGCTCTTTCAACATGATACGGCGGCCCGGAAAGCAAGCAAGTGCGAGCTCGTAGAGCGAATTTCCCGGAAGCAATAGAGCGCCAAATGGCTGCCCGTCGAGATAATGCATTCGTAGTGAGCGGATCTTTTGCTCCTCTATGAAGGCAGCAGTCGGGCTCACTTGTTTGTCGTCGCCGACGACAAGGACTTTCTTCGCCCTGAGAAGCGCGGGTAGCGCCCCGATGTCGGATTGCGAAGCTTCGTCGATGATAACCAAGTCAAACGACGAAAGGGTCGAGGGGAGGCTTTCCGATACCCGCCATGTTGGCATTATCCAGCAGGGCACCGCAGCAAATGAAGCTTCCATTGCGTCGCGTGCGTCCCTGCGTAGTCGAGAGGCGCTCTTCCCGGTACCTTTTCCAATTTTGCGAATAGCCGTCAGGAACATCTGCAAAGCAGCATCGACTCGGCGTGTGATGCGGGCTTTCAGTGTCAGCAAAGTTCTAAGCCGCACAACCTCGTGGAGCAGGCGTTTCACCTCATCGTCAGCAACGCGTCTCTGTTCGTCGAGCGCGCGAAGTCGCGCGCGGCCGTCAATGGATTTCAATAGGGAGTCGGCGCGCGCCCAAACCCAAGCTTCGCGCCAATCATCCGGAGTCAACTCGTCGCTTGCACCTTCGATCGGGATTTTGCGGAGCGAATTTGCCCAATTTGGCGCGCCCGATTCCGCGATGGCGGCGACGATGGTGGCAACGGTATCAAGCTGGGGCCGCAGTGCCCGGACTCTATCAAGTTCCGTTAGAAGCTGTGTCCAGTCTTTAGCTACCTGATTCGGCTCAATCTCCGGAATGCCGACACGCTCGAACAAATATGAACTAATCAAAGCAGAGATTCGTCCACTACATGACGATAGTCTTTCCTTTGCGGAATCCAACTTTGTGCGAGCTCTACTCAGTCGACATCGTATTACCTCGGAGCCTATGGCCGCTTCCGCGTCACGCGCGCAGTCGATATCATCGATGATTTGAAAAGCATTCAGGCCGTACGGAAAAAGGTGCGCAACTTCGCTCTGCGCAACTAAAATGTGCGAACGAACACATTCAGCAATGACGTTAGCTTGATCGATGATCCCTTTGAGCGATTGGGCGGCTTCGTCCAGGGAATGGGAGATAGTTGGAAGCGAAAACTCGCCAGCAAGCGCTCGCCACTGCGCAAGTCCGGCAGACAATTCACTTCTCCAAGCAAGTGCTTCTGAAACTTTCTTCCATTGATCCGGTCGATCCGGAAATTTGTCGAGTATGCGAATGGAGGAAAAGGCGTTGCGCGCCTCGGACTTTCCCAGCGAGATGATATGAAAAGGCCTTTGCCCGGACGCCGCCCGCTCGACTGCTGCAATCAGTTCGGGCTGGGCATGCGCATTATCCGGCAAGAATGCTGCATAGGACGCAATCGTTGCCTTTTTTTTGATCAAAGTGCTCAACATCCCAAGAAGATTCGTTAGCGGACGTACACGATCGTCGTCCATGCCATGGCGCTTCCAAGCTATGAAGAGATTGCCAAGCCAGGGCGCATCTGCGCTTGTTTCATGTGCGGCGACTATGGCTTTGACTGAACTCAAAAGTGCATCAGCCCGGACGATTGACTCAGGTTCGGAAAATGACATGACGGGCGCATCTGGGAGGCGATCACGCTCTATGCGAGTAGCGTTGGCCAAATCATAGTGAATTGACGCAATAGTTGCAGCGTCAGGAAGGTCGGACGCGGTTGGGAGATCACAGCCCAGATAATCTAAATCCGCGCCGAGCGCGATCCGGGCAGCACGTAAAGCGGCAATGTCTGCGTCTGAGAATTGTGGCTTACCGGCAGCCGACGGCGCGGGCCGGTCAACAAGCCACTCAAATCGATTCCGATCTCGAACGATACGCTCGGCAAGCTCGATGGGTAGAATTCCGTCCTTATTCTTATCTGCACCAATACGCCGCAGATGCTTTTCGGCGAACGCTCGCATTTCTTCGTCGATTCCGTCGATGCGTCGATGGAGTTCGTTTATGCGTTGCTCGCTTTCCTCGATGTCACGCTCTGTCGGTTTTGGATCGAGCGATGCGATTTTTGACGCAAGGATATTCACCGTTGATTCAAGTTGCTTCAGTCCCTCTCGTTCGGAGGTAAGCAAGCTAATGGCTAGCTCCCGAATACCATCGGGAATTTGATCGCGAAGTACCGCAAGGGCTCCCTCACTCTTTGACGTGACCAGAACACGTCGGCCAGTTGCGAGATAGTGACAGATAATATTTGCAATCGTGTGGGTCTTTCCCGTGCCGGGCGGACCTTGGACGACGACTCCTTCAACTTCCGAACTTTCGAGGCGTTCGACAATCGCGATTTGTTCCTCGTTAAACGCTTTAGGGAAGAAATATCGCTTAGGCTGACTATGGTTGTTCGCCGCGCGCGCATCACCAATCGCCCCTCCGCCGACGGCGCCCGATGCCGGCTCACCCATAATTCTCAGCCCGGAAATGGAAGGGACGTAAGTCGGCTCATCGGATGGCTCGGTTACAAGGGCGATAGCCGGACCAGGCAGCATCTCGGAATCTTCAACGGCGTCGCGTAATCGATCCAAGTCAGCGATGAAGAAATTTTCTGAGCGCGGTCGCGCGTAAATAACCCATGTATCCGTAACTAAAAGGCTCGGACCCGCCTCCGGAACGCTTCGATCATCTAGAGAAACATGGTCCGGGTGGAAACGACCAGACCGGTCGAACTGCGCGCACGCATAACGAAGAATCGGCGTGAACGTTTCTTTCTCGAAGGGGGATAGCTCTTGATCTGCTGGAAGCTTTGAAAAGTGCTCGCGCGCAAACCGTGCGACCAAATCCGTGCCCGGATTTTCCATTGCGGCAAAGGGCTTCGTCGCCAAAACTGGATCGAGGCCGCGAGGTCGCACGAGAATGGCTCCAGCCTCGTCAAGTTCGAGTTCGACCAATCGTTCGACGAGAGGATGATCCAGTTCGTTTGGAGGCACCTTCCATCGCGCCACTCCCATGCCCCAAACAATTTCAATTGGTCGATCAGCTCCCTCAAGCTTCAATGACTGCTGAACACTGAAAAGGCGGTCATAAATGTCGATCGTCTCGCGCCGTGGTCGTTCCGCCTGCGCCCATTCAATCCAAACTCGTGAAATGTAGTGCTCTATTTTTGACTTTACTGCAGGAAATCGTTCCAGGCGGAGCACAACATCACATAAGTCCGCGCCTGGTTTTGGCTTAAGCGTCTCTGTCACATCAGCTCGCTGGACGGCGCCGTCGATAATTAATTGTTCCGCCTCGTGTACTTCCATCACCGTCGTCAGAAGAGACTGCACGATCGGCTGTTTGAAGGGATCACGGCCGACGGTCAGCCAGTTTGCGGCTTCAGGCGGCGGCTCAGGCGGGTCAGTTCGGCGCAAGCGATCGATTTTCAGATAAACTGGGCCGTCAGCATCTGTCAGGTCGTGGCGGATGCCGATCCGATTGCGTAAAAAATTTTCATGAAGGACGACGTTGTTATAGCTTGCGACTGACCAAATCGGCTGTTCGGACAGTTCAACCAAAACACGCACATACTCAATCAGCTGCGACACCCCGCGCTGTGCGGGGGAAAGGTCACGCTCTTGATCACGATTAGAGGCAGGCTTTTCCATCGGCTCTGCTTCCCGAGGGGATTCGGTTGGAGTCTCAGATTCGGTCGGATCGGTTGGAACCGGCCTTGTCACCGGCACGCTGTCCGAAAACGCACCGTCAGCGTCGCCGCTTGCATTCCGGGACTGCGTTGGTGGCATTCGATTGACCTCGGGTTGATGTTCTTGCGGAATCGTTGCTTCGTTGACCGGTAAGCCAAATTGAGTATTTCCAAGTTGTTGACGCAATCGTCGCTTCAAGACCTGCGCGCGCGAGGTAGTACGAAAGTCCAGTTCAGTTAAAATCGCGTGTAAAAGCGCAGTATTCTGAGGCAATTTGGCAAGGAGCCTTTCAAGCTCTTCGACCCGCATTTTTTTATAAGCTCGCTCGATCATGGCCCCTCTGTCGTTTTCTGGAGCAATTTATGGCTGATTCATGGCCCCCGCCGATGCTCAACCATCGCAAAACCCAGACGCCTTTTGACCGAAACTCATAACGAGCCCGCGACTTCTGGCATGACAATAGACTCTACAGTGATACGCCTGACTTGCCAATATAGATGAAATCTCGTCCGGCTGAGTTAGACGATGTTTCCGGATGCGTTGCGCGTCCCGGCGCTTTCAGTCCGTCCAGATAATCCGCCCACCACTGCATCATCTCTACGCGCTCACCCCAATGTTCGCCGCGAGCGTAAGCGCGGCGCACGCTGTTGCCTTCGATGTGAGCGAGCTGGCGTTCGATGGCGTCGGGGTGCCACTTGCCGCTTTCATTGAGAAGGGTCGCCGCCGTCGCGCGGAAGCCGTGGGGCGTGACCTCGTCATTGGCGTATCCCATCCGGCGGAGGGCGGCATTCATGGCGCCGTCGCTGATCGACTTTTCCAGTGAGCGCAGCCCGGGGAATGCAAGGCGCCCGCCACCTGTCACCTTGCGTAAATCGAGGAGGATTTTGATCGCCTGCTTAGATAGCGGCGACTTATGCGGTCGGCGCATTTTCATGCGCGCGGGGGGAATGGTCCAGACCGCTTTGTCGAAATCAAACTCAGACCACTCCGAAAGGCGCAACTCGCCCGGCCGTGGGAAAAGCAACGCTAGAAGCTGCAGGCCCGCGCGCGTGGTTGGTTGTCCGTCGAAATCGTCGATGGCTCGCAACAACCCTCCAAAGTCTTTCGGATCGATGATGGCGGCGCGCGGCGAAGTTGTTGGCCTGATCAGCGCGTCACGCAGTGCGATCGTTGGATCGGTGTCGGCGCGGGCCGTCGCCATTGCGTAGCGAAAGACGCGGCCGATGACCGAGCGCATCCGGCGCGCGGATTCATAGTGGCCCTGATTTTCCAGAACACGCAGGGCGCTCAACACCATTGGCGCATTGATCGAGCGGATCGCCTCGTCGCCTATCGCCTCGTTCGCGATTTCGATGAGCCAGTTGATCTTGCGGAGCGTCGTCGACTCGCGCCCCTCGCGGGTGACCTTTTCCACATATTCGGCCGCCAGCCTACGAAATGTTTCAGTAGGCTCCTGTTCTTCTTTTTTCCTCGCGTTGGGATCGATGCCTTTGAGGAGCAATCGCTTGGCGTCGTCCCGGGCCGTGCGCGCTTCCGCCAGCGAGATCAGCGGATAAGGGCCAATCGCCAAAACCTTCTGCTTGCCATCGAACTTGTAGGCGAGGCGCCATTGTCTGGAGCCGGCCGGCTGCACCCAAAGCTGCAGACCGGCGCCGTCTGAGAGCTTTCTCACCTTCGGGCCGGGCTTTGCCGTCCGGCATTGGAGATCGGTCAATTTCATTTCGGTTCCTCCCATTTGTCCTGAATCCGGTTCCGCTAAAAAATGTTGGTGGGAGCTACCAACCGGACAGGTCGAAATACCAATAAATATACCAACGAATTTCGCGGCTAGGCCATCGCTGCGCTGGTTTGAGGAAGTTTGTTGACGTTTGCGAGAAAGCTGCAAATCGTATTGTTTTCAAGGTATTAGGAGCTGGCCGAACAAATTTCAGCGCGCGTCCGCAAACTTGAAATGAGAACAAATGGTGCCCAGAAGAGGACTCGAACCTCCACGATGTTACTCGCCAGTACCTGAAACTGGTGCGTCTACCAATTCCGCCATCTGGGCACGGGGGGCTGACTTAGGTGACGGCGGCGGGGATTGTCAATGAGCGGGCCTTCTGCGATCGGGCGGGCGCCGCTGCGTTGTTTCCCGGCGTGAATTCGGATAGGCGTTCGCGCCTGAAATCCAGGGAGATGCGGGCTTCATGACGGGCAAACTGGCGGTCGTTTTCGGCGGGTCCGGCTTTGTCGGGCGAAATGCCGTGCGCGAGCTTGCCAAGCGGGGCTGGCGGGTGCGCGCCGCGGTGCGACGACCGCATCATGCGCAATTCCTGCGCCCGATGGGGGCGGTCGGCCAGGTCCAGCTGTTCCAGGCGAATGTCCGCGATAGATCGTCCGTCGCACGCGCGATGGAGGGCGCCGAGGCGGTCATCAATCTCGTCGGCATTCTTCATCAGGAGGGGGCGCAAAGCTTTTCGCGCGTCCAGGCCTTCGGGGCGGCGGCGATCGCCGAAGCGGCGGCCAAGGCGGGCGTCGACAGGTTTATTCAGCTCTCCGCCATCGGCGCGGACGCCGAAAGCGACAGCCTCTACGCCCGCACGAAGGGCGAGGCGGAGCGGGCGGTGCGCGCCGCGCTCTCCGCCGCGACCATCCTTCGTCCATCGATCATCTTCGGACCCGAAGACCAGTTCTTCAACAAATTCGCGATGATGATGTCGATGGCGCCGGCGTTTGTTCCCTTGCCGTTACTGATCGGCGGCGGCGCGACGAAGTTCCAGCCGGTCTATGTCGACGACGTCGCCGACGCATTGTGCGCGGCGCTTGAGAGGCCGGAGGCGGCGGGCCGGACTTATGAACTCGGCGGGCCGCGCGTTTACACTTTTCGCCAGCTCCTAGAGTTCGTCCTAGTGGAGACCGGGCATCGCCGCATCCTTCTCCCCGTGCCCTTTTCAGTCGCGCCGGCGATGGGCCTTGCGGGCGAGGCAATCGGCGCGCTGCCGTTTTTCACGCCGCCGATCACGCGTGATCAGATCAAGCTGCTGAAGCGCGACAATGTCGTCAGCGCTAGCGCATACAAGATCGCCGATCTCGGCGTTGCGCCGAAGACGATCGAAGCGATAGTTCCGGCCTATCTCGCGCGGTTTCGCAAATACGGCCAGTTCGCCGAACGCCACGCCTAATCCCGATACCCGATCGGGTTGCCGCTCTGCCAACGCCAATGATCGGCGCACATATCCTCGATCGTGCGCGTTGCGCGCCAGCCGAGAAGCCTTAGCGCCTTGTCCGGCTTGGCGTAAATTTCCGCGATGTCGCCTTCGCGGCGCGCGGTCACTTCAAAGGGAATATCGCGGTTTGACGCCCGCTTGAACGCGGCGATCGCCTCGAAAACGGAAATGCCGCGACCGGCGCCGAGATTGATGTCGACGGCGCCCGGCGATTTCTCTCTTGCAAGAAAATCGAGCGCGGCGACATGGCCGGTGGCGAGGTCGCTGACATGGATATAGTCCCTGACGCCGGAACCGTCTCGAGTCGGGTAATCGGCGCCGTAAACTTTCAGTTTCGGCAGGCGCCCGACCGCAACCTGCGCGATATAGGGGAAGAGGTTGTTCGGAACGCCGTTCGGATCCTCGCCGATCTTGCCGGACGCATGCGCGCCGACCGGATTGAAATATCGCAGATTGCAGACCTTCCACGCCTTGTTCGCGCGCGAGAGGTCTCTCAGCATCTCCTCGATGAAGAGTTTTGTCCGCCCGTAGGGGTTCGTCGGCCCGAGCGCGCCCGTCTCGTCGACCGGGCTTCGATTGAGATCGCCATAGACCGTGGCGGAGGATGAAAACACGATCATGCGGGCGTCCGCATCCTCGAGCGCGCGAACCAGCGTGAACGTCGCCGGCAGATTGACCGAATAATAGCGCATGGGCTCGACAACGGATTCGCCTACCGCCTTCAGTCCGGCGAGGTGAACGGCGCCGTCAGGCCTGAACGCCCGGACGGTCGCCCGGATTTGCTCCGCATGCGCCGGTTCCGCGAGATCTGCCTCCAGAAACTCGGCGCCGACGCCGCAGATCTCCTTGATTCGCGCCAGCGCGACCGGACTCGAATTGGCGAAATTGTCGATGACGAGCGCCTTGTGCCCGGCATTCAGCAATTCGACGCAGACATGGCTGCCGATATAGCCTGCGCCGCCCGTCACGATGATGCGCTTCGACATCAGAGCAGATCCTCGCGACCGCGCGCCTTCAACTCGTCAATGAGTTTCTTGACGTCCTGCGCGCGCGACTTCCGGGCGACGAGGATGGCGTCGCCCGTCGCGACGACAATCAAGTCGCTGAGCCCGATGGCTCCGACAAACGGGCCGTCGGTGCGGATAAGGACATCGGCGCAATCAATCGCGGCGATCCGCAGGTCGGGCGGCCCCTGATCCAGCGCGGTCCATGCGCCGATATCGCTCCAGCCCGCATCGATCGGACCGACGACCGCTGCGCGTTTCGTCCTTTCCATGACCGCGCAGTCGATCGATGCCGACGGGCACGCGGCGAACCGCGCGGGGTCGAGGCGGAGAATTGCGCCGTCATGCTTTCCTTCGCGGAAGGCTACGCCAGCGCCCGCGGCAATGGCGGGAGCGAACGCGGCGAGCTCCGCCGCCATCGTGTCCGGCGAATACAGGAACACGCCGGCATTCCAGTAATGGCGCCCGCTGCGCTGATAATGCTCCGCGGTCGAACGATCCGGCTTCTCGTGAAACGCCGCAACCTCCGCGACGCCCGACGCCATCGCGGCGCCCGCCTCGATATATCCAAAGCCGGTGTGCGCCTCGGTCGGCCTGACGCCGAAGGTCACGATGGCGCCCTTGTCGGCTGCAGCGGCGCCTTGCGCGATGGCGACGCGAAACAGCGCCGCATTCTTGAT
>JBGSNB010000340.1:0-1641 GCA_041739835.1 Parvularculaceae bacterium
TCCGCCACCTGAACGCCCGCCTCCTGCTCGCGCAGGATCGCGATGATCTGCTCCTCCGTGAACCTCGACCGCTTCATCCGTCCGTCCCTCTGCTGGGCCGGACTCTCTTTATCGTTGGAGGAACTTCAGGGGGTCAGGTCATCACCAGCAGCGAATGCGCATAAACGAAATGGACGCCGCGCGCGACGACCTTGCCAAAATATCCGGGCGCAGCGCCATGATGCGCAGCTTCGTAACGCCAGCGGCCGATCAAGAACCCGGCGAAGGGCATTGCGACGAGGTAAATCAGCATTGTCAGCGGCACGCGCGCGCCGAGCACATCGACCAGCCGGTAATAGGGATCATTGCGGACGATGACGGCCCAGAGCGCGGTGAACCCCGCGAAAATGAGCGCGCTGGTCAAATAGCCGCGCGCGCCTGCCGGTTGTTTGCTCTGCGCCATCGACGACGACCCCGAACCCGCCCCGGGCGAAGGTTAACGCGCGATCCGCCGGAATACAAAACGGCGCCCCTTCCGCTTGCGGAGGGGCGCCTGATTTCAACCTCTAAGGGTCAGATGCTAGCGGGAAACCTTGAGGTTCGCCGCCGAGGTCTTGCCGCGATCCGACGCCAGCTCGTAGGAAATTTTCTGGCCTTCATTGAGGCCGGTCAGCCCGGCTTTCTGCACGGCAGTGACGTGCACGAACACGTCCTTGCCGCCATCGTCCGGCTGGATGAAGCCAAAGCCTTTGGTCGCGTTGAACCACTTCACGGTGCCTGTCGCCATTCTGATCTCCTGATCTATGGACCAGGACTGGCGGTCCTGGCCGGCGGTCGATTGACACGGGCGGGATTGCCCATGCCGGTTAAGCGACCTTCTAGTTCGGGAGGCAATTCAGAAAGCGAGGCTAGGCCGGGACGGTTTGCGGGTGGAAGGCAAGGTCCTGCTTCGGCTAGGCGTTGTCGAATTCGGCCCAAATTATCTGGTCACGGCGAAATAAATAAGTGCGAGGATCGCGGCGCGCAAGACCATCCTTGCGCGGCTTCGGCGAAAGAAAGACGAACGGAATGCGGCTGGTCATTTTCGGGACAGGCAGGGTGGGCGCCAGCATGGCGCACTATGCGCGCAGCCTTGGCGCAGAGGCGTTTGCGGTCTCCCGCCGGACGGCGGAAAGCGACCGCCCGCGCGTCGTTGCCGAAATTGCGCGCGCGGATGTCGTCGCCGCCGCCATTCCGGACGATTGTCTCGCGCCCTGGGTCGATGACTGGCAAGTCGAAATCGCTGGCCGGCCCGCCATTCATTTTTCCGGGGCGCTGACGATCGCCGGCATGCGCGGCTATCACCCGCTCTATTCGTTTCCGACGACGCCGCTGCCAATCGAAGCGATGTCGCAAATCGTCATGGCGCGCGACGCCGGCGCGCCGAGGTTTTCAAGCCTCTTTCCCGGCGCCGCCAATCCTGAAATCGAGATCCGGCCGGAGGACCGCGCTTTCTATCATGCGCTGGCGGTCCTCTCCGGCAATTTCGCCGCGCATGTTTGGAACGAGGTCGCCAAAGCCTTTGCGGCGCGCTTCGAGACGTCGCCGGACGCCGCGATGGGGTTCTACCTGGCGGGCGTCGTCGAGCGCTTCCGCGAACGCCCGTTCCAGTCGATGACCGGC
>JBGSNB010000345.1:0-2676 GCA_041739835.1 Parvularculaceae bacterium
CTGCGTTCGGCTTCGAGCGGCGCCGCCGCGTCCGGGTCGGACGGCGTCTCCGCCTTGCGCGATTTATCGACGAGCGCCGACAGGGCGTCGAGATCGAGGTCTTCGGGCTTCGGCTTGGGCTTTGGTTTTTCCTGCGGCTTCGGCTTTGGCTTATCGGGCTCGGGCTTTTTCGCTTCCGGCTCGGGAACCGGCTCCGGCTTCGGCGCCGGCGCTTGCTCCGCCTTGGGCGTCGGTTTCGGCTTTTCCGCTTCGACTTTCGGCGGTTCGGGCTTTTTCTGCTCTTCGGGTTTGGGTTTGGGCGCCGCCGCCGGCACGCTCGTCATTTCGGCGAGTTCGGCTTCGTTGATCAGTTCGATCGGGATGACCGGCGCCTCGACGACTTTCGTGCGCAGGAATTCGGGCAGCGACACGAACGCAAGGCCCGCCGCGCAGGCGTGAAGCACAATTGAAACCGGTACGCCAACACGCATGGGGCTGACCTTATGCTCCCCGCGTCATTCCAGTTCCCGATCGGTGACGAGGCCGATGCGGCGGAAACCGGCCGCGTTGATCTTGCCCATGACACGAACAACCTCGCCATAAGAACGCGCCTGGTCGCCGCGAATGAAAATGCGCTGGTCATAGCCGGCGGTGGCGATCGCTTCGAGCTGCGGCACCAGGCTTTCGATTTCGACCGCCGTTTCCTGCACGAAGATCGTGCCGTCGCCGGTGATGGTGACGGTCAGCGGCTCGCCCTGTTCCGGGATCGGCTGCGCCGCCGTTTCGGGGAGGTCGACCGCGACGCCGACCGTCAACAGCGGCGCCGCCACCATGAACACGATCAGCAACACCAGCATGACGTCGACAAGCGGCGTCACGTTGATTTCCGACATCATCCGTGTACGGCCGGGCCGGTGCCGATGCGCGCCGCCGCCGCCAATCGAAGCGCCCATCAGCGCGCCCTTTCGTCTAGCTGGCGCGACAGGATCGCCGAAAATTCGTCCGCGAAGCCCTGCAGCCGCACCGCATAGGAATTGAGCGCCGCCGAATACCGGTTATAGCCGACGACCGCCGGGATCGCCGCGAGCAGGCCGAGCGCGGTCGCAAACAGCGCCTCGGCGATACCGGGCGCGACGACGGCGAGGTTGGTGTCCTTCGTCGCGGCGATCGCCTGGAATGCGGTCATGATGCCCCAGACCGTGCCGAGAAGGCCGACGAACGGCGCCGCCGACCCGATGGTCGCGAGGACCCCAAGATTGCGCTCGGCGGTTTCCAGCTCGCGGCTGACGACGACATTCATCACCTTGTCGATGCGGTCCTTGGCGCCGGCGACGAGGCCCTCGGCGCGACCGACATCCTTGGCGCGCTGCCACTCCGTCATGCCGGAGGAAAAGACGCGCGCCATCGGGTGATCGCCTTTGTCGCCGAGCTTGCGGTGCAACTCGTCGAGCGGTCGGCCGGACCAGAAGGCGTCTTCAAAGCGCGCTGACTTCGACTTGAGGCGCCCGAACAACAGGGATTTGTCGATGATCACCGCCCAGGACCAGACGGACGAAAAAATCAGGATCCCCATCACGATCTTGACGACAAGACCCGCCGACAAGAACAGGCTCCAGAGGCTGAACTCCCCGCCAAGGGTTGTTCCGGCCGCTGCGGCGACTTCTGCTTCCATGGTTCTTCAATCCCCTGCGCGGTTTACTGAGGCGGACCCCCGGAGGGCCCAAGGCTTACGGGCGGCGTGCGACCTTTTTGCGGCGCCCAGTTAACGGACCGGAAACGCAAAAGGATCGTCCCAGCGTATCGGTCCTTGGACCGCGACGCCGTCAGTCGTGATTTTGTATCCTGATAGCCGCTTCCGGCCGGCCCGGCAAAGCCTTTGCCCGGGCAGGATTACGGTTTCGAAAGTTTAATGCGCGTCGGTCGCCGTCCGGAGGCGTTCGGCCAGCTCCGCCGGCAGCCGGCGCGGCTTGCCGGAAAGGCTCATGCAGGCCGCCTCGAGGTCGGCCCGCGCGATCAGGGTCACGGCGCGCCGAATTTCCTGTGCGATCCGCATCCGCGCGCCCCGCACCTCGACAAAGCGCGTCGTCACCTCCAGCACATCGTCGATCCGCGCCGGAGAAATCCACTCTGTCGTCATCTTCGTCACCGCGAAGGCGAGCGGCTCTTCCCGCGCCAGAAGCTCCGTATGCGAAATATTGCATTCGCGCAAAGCTTCGGTGCGGCCGCGCTCGAAGAAATGCAGATAGCGCGCATGATAGACGACGCCCGAGAAATCGGTGTCCTCATAATAGACGCGGACCGAGAAGGCGAATTCCGAGTTCGACACGGCGCGCATCCGACCAGAGTTCGCGCACGGCGTCTATCGCTTTGCGCCGTGCTCAATGCGCAAGGAACAGCGGATATTCCGCCTGCTTCAACATCTTTCGCGTAAACCCGCCAAGCACCAGCTGACGCCAGCGCGAATGCGAATAGGCGCCCATCACGACAAGGTCGGCGCGCCATTCGCGAGCGACGGCGAGAAGCTCGTCTTCGGCGGAGGCGCCGCCTTCGAGAGTGCGGCGCTGGGCCTCCGCCTTCACGCCGTGAAGCCGCAGCAATTCCGCCGCCTTCTCCGGGCCTTCGAGGTCCGACGGAATGGCGCCGATCGAAACAACCAGCGCCGCGTCGGTTTCTTCAAACAACGGCATCGCGGCGGCG
>JBGSNB010000356.1:0-4584 GCA_041739835.1 Parvularculaceae bacterium
CTCGCCGCCGCCGATCGTCTCGACCGCAATACCGAGCGCGCGTACGCGTTCAACGAAATCGCCGCCGTTCTTGGCCTCGCGCACGGCGGCGGTCGCCACCGCATGCGTCGGCGGATCGCCATGTTCGGCGAGCAAGCGGCGAAAGCGCGCCAATGTCTCGAGAGCGATCTCGACCGCCCGCGGATTGAGCATGCCGTCTTCCGTCATGTCGCGGCCGAGGCCGCAGAGCGATTTTTCATTGCAAATCGGGAACGGCGCGCGGCGCGGTCCGTCATAAATGACGAGGCGGACGGAATTCGACCCGATATCGACGACGGCCTGCTTGGTCCTCGTCAGCGCCGGGTGATCGTCCGCCCGCGTCATTTCTTGGGCTTCAACGGCTTTGGCGCGTTGTAGTTCAACGCCCCGCCGCGCCCCGACAGGCTGGGGTTTGTCATCATATAGGCGTGAACATTGAAGGGAGGGACGCCGGAAGCGGTCGCAACCCGCTGATATTTTCCGTCAGCGAGAAGCCGCCAGCTTTGCGCTTCATCATTGAGGTTCGCCACCATGATCTGGTCCAGCACCTGGCTGTGCACGGTCGGATTTTCGATCGGGCAGAAGACTTCGACGCGCCGGTTGAGATTGCGCGGCATCAGGTCCGCCGAGGAAATATAGACCTTGGCCTTCAAATTCGGCAACGGCTCGCCGCCGCCGAACGCGTAGACGCGGGCATGCTCGAGAAAGCGGCCGATTATGCTCTTGACGCGGATATTTTCGGACAGGCCCTTGACGCCCGGCCGCAGGCAGCAAATGCCCCTGACGACAAGATCGATTTGAACCCCCGCGGCGCTCGCTTCGTACAGCTTGTCGATCATCGGTCCATCGACCAGCGAATTCATTTTCGCCCAGATCGAAGCCGGCCTTCCCGCCTTTGCGTGCGCAATTTCCTCTTCGACCAGACTGGTCAGTTTCGAGCGAAGGGTGAGCGGCGCAACGGCAATTTTCTCGAACGAGTCCGGGCGCGCGTAGCCGGTTACGAAATTGAAGACCTTGGCGACATCGCGGCCGATCGAAGGATCGCAGGTGAAGAGCGAAAGATCTGTATAAACCTTCGCGGTGACCGCGTGGTAATTTCCGGTCGCGACATGAATATAGGTACGCAGCGAATCGCCTTCCTGCCGCGCGATCAGCGACAGCTTCGCGTGGGTCTTGTATTCGACAAACCCGTAGACGACGTTGACGCCGGCGCGCTCGAGCGCGCGCGCCCAGTGAATATTCGCTTCCTCGTCAAAGCGCGCTTTCAGCTCGACCAGCGCAGTGACGTTCTTGCCGGCTTCCGCCGCCTCGATCAGCGCCTCGACGATCGGCGATTGCTTGGAGGTGCGGTACAGCGTCTGCTTGATCGCGACGACATTGGGATCTGCCGCCGCCTGCTTCAGGAACTGCACGACGACGTCAAAAGTCTCATAAGGGTGATGGACGATGAAATCCTTCGCCCGGATCGCCGAAAAGCAGTTTCCGCCATGCTCGCGAATGCGTTCAGGAAAGCGCGGATCATAAGGCGGGAACATCAGGTCCGACCGTTCCGCCGGAAGGAGCTCCGACGCCTGCGCCAGCCCGAGAATGCCGTCGACTGCGACGATGTCCTGCGCGGCGACGCGCATGCGGTCCATCATCAGCGCCTTCATGTGTTCGGGCGTCGAAGCATCCACTTTGAGGCGGATGACATCGCCGCGCCGCCGTCTCTTCAGCATGCTTTCGAAAACACGGACGAGGTCTTCCGCTTCCTCTTCAACTTCGACATCGGAATCGCGAACAATGCGAAAGGCGCCATGACCCTCGAGCGTCAGGGCCGGGAAGATGTGGTTGATGAACCGGATGATCAGCCGTTCCAGCGAGATATAGCGGATGACCGAGCGTCGTTCCTCGCCGGCGAGGCCGGCGGGCAGCCGGATGAACCGCGCGATCTTGGTCGGCAAAGGCAGCAAGGTCGTGAGGATGGTTCCGTCCTTGCGGCGCAGATCCATGCAAAGGACAAAACCGAGATTGGGGATGAACGGAAACGGATGCGCGGGATCAAGCGCGATCGGCGTCAGCACGGGAAAAACGTTCGAGAGAAATTCTGTCTCGAGCCAGGCGAGTTCAGCGTCAGCCAGTTCCTCGCTGGCGACGACTTCGACGCCTGCCGCTTTCAACAGCGGCAGCAATTGGCGCCAGCATGCCTGCTGTTTCGCCATCAGCCCTGACGCGCGCTGGTTGATCAAGACGAGTTGCTCTTGCGCGGTCAGGCCTTCCTGGCTCAGCGCCGCAACGCCTTCGCGGACCTGGCCGCGCAGGCCGGCGACGCGCACCATGAAAAACTCGTCGAGATTGTTCGCGGAAATCGACAGGAAACGAAGCCGCTCGAGCAGCGGATGAGTTTCATTCGACGCCTCCTCAAGGACACGCAGATTGAATGCGAGCCAGGAGAGTTCGCGGTTGATATAGCGCTCCGGAGACGCGATCATCCCCGCGCTCGCCGCCGTCAGTCCGTCATCGCCTGGCGCCATCGCCGTTTCATCTCCCAATCGCGCCGGCGATCATGCGCCGGAAGGCGCTTCCGAATGGTTAGCGATCACAGCGCGGGCCAGTCTTAAACCGATCGGCTCGCCGCCCTCAAAGGACGCCGCGTCGAGCGCCGCAACGAAGGCGCTGGCGGCGGCAAATGTCTTGCGGATCCTCGGCGCCGCGTAATCGGCGATCGCCTCGCCGACGCGGAGCTGTCGGTCCCGAAAGAGTTTGGCCATCACCGCCCGGAGCAGCGCTTCGTCCGGTTCGGTGAGGTCAATCCGCATCGCAGCGTTGAGACGCGTTTCAAGATCCCTTTGCCCTGCGGCCCAATCCCGTGGCTCGCCGCGGCCGATCAGGACCAGACGCCGCCCGCCATTGATCGCCTCGAAAACAAACGCAAGGAGCGCCGCCGGAGCCGGGAGCTGGTCCACGTCGTCGAGAACAGTCAGCCTTGCGCCGGCCAATTCCGGATCGGCGCCTTCCGCACGCCGGAAATCCGCGTCGATCGACTCGCTGAGGATGCATCCAAGATGCGTCTTGCCGGCGCCTTGCGGCCCGCAGATCGCCAGCAGCGGTTCCGCCGAGCCGACCCACGCCGTCATCATGGACAGCGCCTTTTCGTTTGACGCGGCGACAACATAATTGTCACGCGTCATCTTTGGCGGCGTGGTCGGCAGATCGAGGACGATTTGTCGAGCCGTCATCAGCGCCACGTGCAACCCATGCCTTTCAATCGCCGCGCCGTGCGCCGGCGCCGTTGAGTCTAGCGTCGGTCGAATTTCGACTCGGCGCCATCCTTTGCGTCGTCCTCGAAGACGGACGCGGGGACAGGCCCCTCGCCCTCCTCCATGCCGAAAACTCCGCGCCTTTCGGATCGGAGGAAGCGGCGACCGCGATATTTTCCGGCGACCTGCGGCGTCGCGAGGAACCAGCGCTCGCCCGTCTCCGTCCAGAAGACGATCCCCTGGTTTTCCATCGCAACCTGCATCCTCGCGGGCTCGCCGAAGACGCGCACGTCCATTTCCGCGCCGCGACGCGACAGCGATGAAACCTGCACGGCCCCGACTAGCGGCGTCGCGATCAGCGCGCTCCTGATCTTCGACCAGTCTTCGATGCGGTCGAAGAAAGCGGTCACGCCGAGGAACTGCTCTTTCGAGTGGTCGATCAGCGTGCGCGCCTTCCAGCCGCTCGAATATTTCGAGATCGCCGCCTCGATCGATCGCTCGGCGAGCGCCGGGAAATTGCCGGCGGGCTCTGTTAGGAAAGTCTGCGCCAGCACTTCGCCGACCTTTGACGCGAAATCCTCGTCGCCTTCCGCATAAGAAAGCGTGCGGCTCGGCAAGGCGCCGTCCTCGAATTCGGTGTCATGCCCGAGCACATCGACGAGATCCGCTTTGCCGGACTCGCGATGACCGTTGAGCAGCCGCACCGAAAGCTGGTTCGCGCCGTCTTTCTGGGTGAGGCGGGCATGCGCGACAATGACCTGACTGACGCTGTAGCGCCCCGCGATTGCGGCGAGCGCCTCGGGGTCAAGCGCGAGCGCCTGGCGCGCGGTGACGGAGGACGTATCCTCAAGGTCGCCCAAAGGCACCGTCATCGGCGTCAATTCATGCGTATAGGGACGAATTTTCCACGCGGCCATCCACGGATTGTTGCCCTCCCAGAGATAGACGCCGCTGTCGGTCTGCAGGACCGGCAAGACCAGTGCGACCCGCGTCTGCGCCTCGCTATAGGGGAGCCTCGCGGATTTCAGCAGGCGGCGCACCTCGTCCGGCTTGAACCGGTAGGTGATGTAGGCGCGATAGCTCGCCGAGGAGGCTTTCTCGCCATAGACCTCGAACCCCGATTCAAGGCCGACAAGCTGCGCAGGAGAGATCGCGACGGCCGATTTGCCGGAACCGTCGCCGAGCCCCTGCGCCGGCGTTCCCGCCGCCAGCGACGGCAGATAGATCCAGTCCTCTTCGGGGGTCAGCCGCCGCAGGAGAATATCCATGGCGCGGCGGCGGCCGGAGGACTGGGCAGCGTCCTTGGCCTCGGTCGCGGTCGCGCCGG
>JBGSNB010000385.1:0-8071 GCA_041739835.1 Parvularculaceae bacterium
ACGGCGCCTGCGCTTTCGGGACCGTCGCGCGGCTCGGGCGCGGCGAACTCGCCTATCTCGCGATGCCGCTCGGCTTCATCGCCGGCGCTGCGCTCGCCTCGCATAGCCTCGCAGGACCCAGCACGCAGACGATGATCGCCAACGGCGATTATCCAGCGATCGTCGTCACGGCGATGGTGTTTTTTGTCGGCTTCCAGTTTTTTCGGATGACCGACGCCGTGCGCAGCCCGGCGGATGCGCTGAGGCTGCTGCGGTCGCCGGAATGGAGCCCGTCTTTCGCGATGGCCGCGATCGGCCTGTCGAGCGCAATCTTGATGATCGCGTTTGCGCCTTGGCCGTACTCAGCGGTGCTGCTTGAAATCGGCGCGAGGGCTGAGATCGACGACTTCGCCCTGCGCGCGGCGCTTGCGCTGCTGTTCCTGTTCGGGGCGTCGCTCGCGGCGCGTCTCGCGGGCGCGCTGCGCATCGTGACGCCGGACAAATGGGCGGTGATCGAGAAATCGGTCGGCGGCGCCTTGATGGGCGTCGGCGCCTTTCTCATTCCGGGCGGCAATGATTCGCTGGTGCTGACCGGTCTGCCGCATCTTTTCGGCTATGCGGCGATCGCCTATGCGGCGATGATGGTCGCGATCGCGGGCGCGCTGATCGTCCGCAAGCGAATGGCGATCCGCTAGGCCGCTTCCTCGTCCATCTTCACCTTGTGGCCCCACAGGCGATGGACATGCCAGAGCACGTCTTCCTTCGTCCTGGGATCCAGGCTGCGGCCGGCGTGCATTTCATGGCGCAGCGAGATCATGCGGTCGCCTTCAAGGTCGGCGGAGACGACCTGGATATTCGGCTCATGCATGCCGAGATCATACTGCCGCGCCAGCGTCTCGCGCACATTGCGAAATCCGCGTTCGTCGTGGATCGCCTCGATCTCGTAATGCGCTTCATCCGCGTCGTCATGCAGCGCGAACAGGCGAAAATCGCGCATCACCTTCGGCGACAGATATTGCAGGAGGAAACTCTCGTCGCGGTAATTCATCCACGCGTCCTTCAGCACATCGCGCCAGTCGCCCTTGCCGGCGAATTGCGGGAACCAGTCGCGGTCCTCCGCCGTCGGCGCCGTCGAAATCCGCTTGATGTCCTCCATCATCGCAAAACCGAGCGCGTAGGGATTGATCCCCGAATAGCGCGGATCGTCGAATTCCGGCTGGAAGACGACGGAGGAATGCGAGTGCAGGAATTCAAGGACCGCGCCTTCGTTGATGAGGCCGCGATCGAAAAGCGCGTTCATGATATAGTGATGGACGAAGGTGGCGCAGCCCTCGTTCATCACTTTCGTCTGCTTTTGCGGATAGAAATATTGCGAGACATTGCGGACGATGCGCACAAGTTCGCGCTGCCACGGCTTTAAGGAGGGCGAGGCTTTCTCGATGAAATAGAGAAGATTTTCCTCCGGCAATTTGATGTTGCGGACCTCAAGCTGGCGCTCTTCGGCGTCTTCGTCCGGTTCTTCTGTATTGGGAAGCGTCCGCCAGATGTCGTTGAAGGTCTTTTGCTCATGTTCGGCTCGCGCGACCGCCTTCGCAAGCTGGTCGGCCTCGGAAAGGCGCGGCGGGCGGGCGTAGCGAAAGACGCCCTGATCCATCAGCGCATGCGCGCTGTCGAGGATCCGCTCGACATCTTCTAGCCCATACTCGTCCTCGCATTTGGCGATATATTTCTTGGCGAAGTCGAGATAGGGGAGGATGCCTTCAGCGTCCGTCCACTGACGGAAAAGGTAATTGTTCTTGAAAAAGTGATTATGCCCGAACGAGGCGTGCGCCATCACCAGCGCCTGCATGGTCATGGTGTTTTCTTCCATGAGATAGGCGATGCAAGGGTCCGAATTGATGACGATCTCATAGGCGAGGCCCTGATAGCCCTTCTGATACATCATCTGGTCGCGCGCGAAATGCTTGCCGAACGACCAGTGGCGATACATCAGCGGCATGCCGTGGCTGGAATAGGCGTCGAGCATCTGTTCGGACGAGATGATCTCGATCTGGTTCGGATAGATATCGAGCTTCAGATCGTTGAGCGCGATGTCTTCGATCGCGTCATAGGTCGCCTTCAGGCGATCGAAGGACCATTCCGAGTCAGAGAAGAGGAGGTTCGTCACGCCGCCTCCCGCGCGTTCTTCGCGAACAGCTCCCGGAACACCGGGAAAATGTCTGACGGTTTCGCGATGCGCGTCTGAGCAAACGTCTTCCAGCGCGGCGCGAAGGTGCGATAGGCGCGCCAGAGTTCCGCGCCTGAATCCTTGTCGGAAAAGACCTCAAGTTCGCGCTCGTCGAGGATTTCAATATAGGCGTAATACTGGCTGATCGGCATCACGTCTTCGTCGAGCATTTCAACGCAGCGCTTGGCGTCGCCGGACTGGGTGTAGCCGTCGGAGGCCTGCGCGACATAGATGTTCCATTCCGATGCCGCATAGCGCTCGCGCTGAATTTCCAGCATTTTTTCGAGCGCCGTCGAGACGACCGTGCCGCCCGACTGGCGCGAATAGAAGAAGGTCTCCTCGTCGACTTCCTCGGCGTGGTGGGTGTGGCGGATGAAGACGACATCGACGCGCTCATAGCGGCGCTTCAGGAACAGATAGAGCAGCATGTAAAAGCGCTTGGCGAGGTCTTTCTCCCGTTCGCCCATCGAGCCGGAGACGTCCATTAGGCAGAACATCACGGCGGCGGTCGTCGGAACCGGCGTCGGCGCGAAGGCGTTGTAGCGAACGTCGAGCGGATCGATGAACGGCGCCCAGCGGCGGCGCGCCTCCATCTCCTGCAGCCTTTCAAGCAGCGCTTTCTTTTCGGCGATCTCCTCGGCGTTCGGGTCGGCGATGCGCTCGATCTCGAAAAGCCGCTCCTTCAACTCGTTCATCTCGCGATTCGACGGGCGCTTCAGTGCGAGGCGCCGGCCATGGGCGTTGCGCATGGTGCGCACCAGATTGAGATTGGTCGGCGAGCCCGAGACCGTGATGCCGGCCCGCCGGTACGCCGTCGCCTTGGTTTCCTTCAGCGTCCGCTTGACGAGGTTCGGGAGTTCAAGGTCCTCGAAGAAAATGTCGAGGAATTCCTCCTGCGTCAGCGTGAACTGGAACTGGTCTTCGCTCTCGCCCGAATCCGCCGCGTCCTTGCCGCCGCCTTTGCCGCCTTGCCTCGGCGGCTTCTTGATCTTGTCGCCAACGCCGAATTGCTTGTTGCCGGGCGCGACATAGTCGCGCTCGCCGCTTTCGGGGTTCAACCGGAAGCGCGGTTCAGCGGTCGACTTCGACGGGATCGTAATCTTTTCGCCGCTGTCGAGATCCCTGACCGATCGGTCGCGGATCGACTTGTTCACCGCTTCCTTGATCTGCACACGCGCGCGGCGAAGGAAGCGCTGGCGATTGCCGAGCGACTTGCCCTTCGGGTTCTTGCGGCGGTCGATGAAATTGAAGTGGTTCATAGAGCGATTAGGGATTTGGGACTAGGGATCAGGGTCAAACCGACTAGTCCCCAATACCTAATCCCTAGTCCCTGCTAACCTGCCTTGTTGACGCGCATATACCATTCAACGAGCCGGCGAACCTGCCGCGGCGTGTAGCCGCGCTCGGTCATGCGATCGACGAAGTTTTCGTGCTTCTTCTCGGTCTCGCTGTCTTTCTTGGAGTCGAAGGAGATGACGGGAAGAAGGTCCTCGACCTGGCTGAACATCCGCTTTTCGATGACGTTGCGAAGCTTCTCATAGGACGTCCACGCGGGGTTCTTGCCGGCGTTCGCGGCCCTGGCGCGCAGCGTGAATTTGACGACCTCGTTGCGGAAGTCCTTCGGGTTGGCGATGCCCGCGGGCTTCTCGATCTTGGAAAGCTCGGCGTCGAGCGTCTGGCGGTCGAGCAACTGGCCGGTGTCGGCATCCTTGAAGTCCTGATCTTCGATCCACGCGTCCGCATAGGAAATATAGCGGTCGAAGAGGTTCTGGCCGTATTCGGAATAGCTCTCGAGATAGGCCTTCTGGATCTCCTTGCCGATAAAATCGGCATAGCGCTTGGAGAGATCCTCCTTGATGAATTCGAGATACTTCTTCTCGACTTCGTCCGCGTGCTGTTCGCGCTTGATGGCGTTTTCCAGCACATACATCAGGTGCACCGGGTCGGCCGCGACTTCGTCGGTGTCGAAATTGAACGTCTCCGACAAAACCTTGTAGGCGAACCGGGTCGAGACGCCGTCCATGCCCTCGTCGATGCCGGCGGCGTCGCGATATTCCTGCATGGTCTTGGCCTTAGGGTCGCTGTCCTTCAGTTTCTCGCCGTCATAAACGCGGAGCTTTGAATAAAGATTCGAGTTCTCGTGTTCCTTCAGCCGCGTCAGCACCGAAAAGCGCGCGAGAAGGTCAAGCGTCTCCGGCGCGCAGGCGGCGTTGGCGAGTTCCGAGCTTTGCAGGAGCTTGGAATAAATCTGCCGCTCCTCGGTGACGCGCAGGCAATAGGGCACCTTGATGACGCTGATGCGGTCGAGGAACGCCTCGTTGTTCTTGTTGTTGCGGAACTGGATCCATTCGCTTTCGTTCGAATGGGCGAGGATGACGCCGTTGAAGGGGATCGGCCCCAGCGATTCGGTGCCGATATAGTTCCCTTCCTGCGTCGCGGTGAGCAGCGGGTGCAGCACCTTGATCGGCGCCTTGAACATCTCGACGAATTCGAGAAGCCCCTGATTGGCTCTGCAAAGCCCGCCCGAATAGGAATAGGCGTCGCTGTCCGACTGGCTGAAATGCTCGAGCTTGCGGATATCGACCTTGCCGGTCAGCGCCGAGATGTCCTGGTTGTTCTCATCGCCGGGCTCGGTTTTGGCGATTGCGATCTGGCGCAGTTTCGAGGGAAACAGCCGCACGACTTCAAATTTCGAAATATCGCCGCCGAATTCGTCGAGGCGCTTGACTGCCCATGGGCTCATCACGCTGGCGAGGCGGCGCTTCTCGATGCCGTATTTGTCCGCGAGAAGCGACTTCAGCTCCTCCGACTGGAACAGGCCGAGCGGGCTTTCAAAGACCGGCGAAATTTCCTTGCCGGCTTTCAGCACATAGATCGGATGGACCTCCATCAGGTCCTTCAGGCGCTCGGCGAGCGAGGACTTACCGCCGCCGACCGGGCCGAGGAGGTAGATGATCTGGCGCTTTTCCTCCAGGCCCTGACCGGCGTGCCGGAAATAGGAGACGATCCGCTCGATCGTGTCTTCCATCCCGTAAAAGCCGTCAAAGGCCTTGTAGCGGCGGATCGTGCGATTGAAGAAAATGCGCGACAGGCGCGGATCGCGCGACGTGTCGACCAGCTCCGGCTCGCCGATCGCTTTCACCATGCGCTCCGCGGGAGAGGCGTAGAGGAGCGGATCATCGCGACAGCCGAGCAGATAATCGCGCAGGCTCATCGCTTCCTGCTTCACGCGCGAATAGCTTTCCGAAAAGAGATCAAAGACGTCGAGATTGTCAGCCATGTCGCCTACGCTCACTTCCTTGTTCGCGCCCCTTCAGGAACGCCTGCCGCCGCCGAAGAACCGGTCGCCGTCGAGCAGCGCCCGGAAATAAAAAAGGCGCGGGTCTTCTTGACCCCCGCCCGCATCCTCGCTTCGCCCTGAATGTGAAATCCTCTCATCCGCAGCATCTTCGCCGCCGCCAAGTTCGAGACCCGTCTTCCGCACATTTTCCATGTGGGACGGCGATCCTTCAGAACAAGCCTGCCTCTCGTTTCTTCCGTGAGGCCGCATTGGGGACGCGCTTGCCATGCTTTACCTGCGAGACTTTGAACTTCACCCTTGAATTATCAGCGTTATTCGCTCCGCTATTCGCCTGGCGCCAGGATCGACCGCATCGGCGCTCGCCGGGATGTGCGCGGTCCGGACGGGCCGCGTGAGTTCCGCAAGCGCTTGGCGCTCGACAAGGTTAACGCCGCGGCGCCTAATTTTCCCTTTACGAAACGTCGGCCGGAAAGGATTTCCGCGCTTTCGATTCGTCTGAATATTGTAACGTGATTGCGGCGGGCTTGCGACCGTGAACAGGCCGAATGCGTCAGTATTTCACGCTTGCGTCATTTCCGCCGCAAGGCGATGTCAGCGCTCCGCGCGCGCGGCTGCCATCAGCGCGGCGCGATCCTGGGTTCGACGAAATCGTCGAACGCCTTCCAATATTGGTCGCGCAGCTCGTCGCGTTCCATCATGATCTCGTGCAGGGCGCCCTTGATCGTCACGCAATCGATCAGCGGCGATTGTCTGGCCAGCCATTGGTGATCGCTCGATCGCACCAGATGGTCGTTCTCGGCCGAGACGATCAGCGTCGGCGTCTTCAGCTTCGCGAAACGCCCCGGCTTGTGCAGGTCATCCATCGCTTCGGTCGCCGCCCGGATCCAGCCATAGGTCGGCTCGCGGATCATGGCGTTGGGCGCCGCCGATTGCAGATCGCGGAACTTGGCGTGGCGAACTTCGTCCGACGTGAGGATGTTGCCCTCGAATTCCATTGAATATTCTTTCACGCCGGCGATCGCATTTCGCGACAGGCCGATGCGCGTCGCCGCCTGCGCGAGGAGGCGGATGCCGATGCGGTGCATCAGCCCGTCGAACAATCGCGTCATCGGCGCGCAAAGGACGGCGACGCGATAGGCGTCCTCTCCATCCGCCAGCATCTGCAACGCCGGCGCGCCGCCCATCGAATGCGTCATCAGCACATAGGGGCCCGGCAGGCGCTTTTTCACAACCTCCTCGACGAAGAGGCGCAGATCGGAGCGGAACACGCCGAAGTCGCGGATATGTCCCTTCTCGCGCACCGGCAACAGCCGTTCGGAAAGGCCCTGGCCGCGCCAGTCCATCGTCGCCACCGCATAGCCGCGCTTTTGCAGGTCGGCGATGACCTCAAAATATTTCTCGATGAACTCCGATCGGCCCGCCATCAGGACGGCGGTCGCCCGTGCGTGCGGCGTCGCAAAAAGGGCGGCGCGCAAATAGCCGCCGTCGGCGCCGCGAAAATCAATCGCCTCGCCGTCGGCGGGAACGGGATTTGACGGGATCTTGATGAATTCGGCTATCGCACGCTCTCCAGGGTCAGGCGAGCCATCACGCTCATGTCGCCGGCGATGTGGAGCCGGCCCGACAGATACGCGCTCTCGAGCGCGCGCCCGCCGTCGAAGATACGCGCCAGCGTCTCTTCCGACGCGCGCCACACGCAGTCCGGTTCGCCCGGCAATGGCGTCGAGACACCGCAGACCTCGCCGCGCCCGTCGACATCGAAACCGACGCAGCCGTCGGGAATGATGCGAAGCACCGCGCCGAAGCCCTTCCGGAAAGCGGCGCCGGCGGCGTCCGCAAGCTTCGCCGACGCGGTCATGCGGCCGGCTTGGCGAATTTCAGGGTCATGCGGTCGCTTTCGCCGATCGCGTCATATTTCGCGCGATCAAAGGACGGGTCCTCCTGGCCGGGCGCGGCGGACGATCGGCGGACCGGCGGCAATGTCCACACCCCGAACGGATGGTCCTTGGTATCAGCCGCATTTGCGTTGATCTCGGAAGCGGCGACTAATTCGAAACCGGCGGCTTGCGCCAGCGCCTTCACGGTCGATTCCTTTACATAACCGGTCGCGCCGCCTTCTTCGTCGGCGTCCTCAGCGGCCCGGTGTTCGACGACGCCGAGGACGCCGCCGGGTTTCAGCGCACGATAAAACGCGGCGAAATGCGCCTCCGCGTCGCCGCTCGCCATCCAGTTGTGAACATTGCGAAAGGTCAGGACGACGTCGGCGGAATTTTCGGGCGCGATGTCGCCGGCGCCCAGCGCGGAAATTCGAACTTCGCCGTAAATCGCCGCATCGGCAAATTGCGCGCGAAAGGCCTCCACCGCGGCGGCCGCGCGTTCGCCGGACGAGGGATCCGCATGCGCGGCGACATAAACGCCGCCGCCGGATTTGAGATAGGGCGCGAGGATGGCGGCGTACCAGCCGCGGCCTGGCCAGACCTCGATCACCGTCATCGACGGCGCGACGCCGAAGAATTGCAGCGTTTCTTTCGGATGCCGCCAGGCGTCGCGGGCGCGATCTTAGA
>JBGSNB010000430.1:0-6369 GCA_041739835.1 Parvularculaceae bacterium
CGCCGCCGCCGCCGCCGGTGTCGCGGCGGCGCGTCCCGCATGCGCCGCTGTCCAAAGCCCGGCTTTTTCGCCAGTGCGGTTGTAGACCGCCACGTCATGGCCGTTCTTCGCGAGGTGCCCCGCCATCGGGTAGCCCATGACGCCAAGGCCCAAAAACGCCACCTTCATCGCCGCGCCCTTTCCAGCTGCGCTAAGCCGCGTCCGGTCCCTTGCCATAGCGGCTGGCAAAATACAGCAGCGGCGCGCCCGGGAAGGAATCGAACCGCATGATCCGGCCGACAAGGATCACATGGTCGCCGGAACGATGCCGGTCGACGATTTCGCAATCAAAGGCGGCAAGTCGCTCGTTCAGGATTGGCGCGCCGGATGTCCACACGACATATTCATCGGGTGAAAGCGGCGTGGGATTGTGCCGGGCGAAACGCTCCGAGACGTGTTGCTGGCGATCCTTCAGGATGCTGATCGAATAAGCGGCGGCGGCGGCGAAGTCGTCGAAAGACGACGCTTTGGTCTCGATGCACCAAAGGACAAGCGGCGGCTCGAGCGAAACGGAGGCAAACGAATTGATCGTGATCGCGGTAACGCCGCCCCGGCCGTTTACGCAGCCAGCAACCGCGATCCCGGTTGCAAACCTGCCTAGAGCATCTTTAAGGGGTCGATAGGGGTCGGTCATCGTCGTGCCTGCCTCAAATTGCGGCGCCTGCCGGAGCACGCGCCATTCCGCAGCCCGCTGATTTCCAGACGCCTCCCGCCGGCCGGCTTGTGCGGGTAGCACCAATCAAGTCAAATAAAAAGCGCGATGCGCGGCAACATGGACAGGAGCTTGATGGAATTCGTCGACAGCTTGCTCGCCCTGCTGACGTCGTCGCCCTGGCAAATGTGGGCGGCGCTTCTCATCCTGACTGCGGCGGTCGCGGCCTATGTCAGCGACCGTTTCTCAATGGAACTGGTGTCAATCGCTGCGGTCGCCGCATTTCTCCTGCTGTTTCAGATCGCCCCCTTGCGCGACGCCGCAGGGGAAAAACAGATCACGACCGCCACGATCCTTGAAGGATTCGCGGACCCAGCGTTGCTCGCAATCATGTGCCTGTTGATGCTGAGCCAGGGATTGTTCCAGTCCGGCGCGATGGAGCTGCCGACGAGATTGCTGGTCGCCGGGGTCGGACGGTTCAAAGTGCTGATGCTCGGGGCCGTGCTCGTCCTCGCCCTTGTCTCCAGCGCGTTCATCAACGACACGCCCGTGGTCGTGATGTTTTTGCCGATTGTCGCCGCGATGGCGACGGCGAGCGGGATTGCGCCATCGCGCGTGCTTATGCCGCTTTCGTTTCTGGCGTTGCTCGGCGGCATGACGACTTTGATAGGCTCATCAACCAACATCCTCGCCGCCGGCGTCTTTCACGATGCGACCGGAGAGGAGATCGGATTTTTCGACCTGACCCCGCTCGGCTCGATGATCGCGCTTGTCGGACTGATCTATCTTGCGACTGCCGGAAGGATCTTGCTGCCCAAGCGCGGCGCGATCGGCCCCAATGTCGAACGCGAGAACAAGCAATTCATCGCGCAATTCGAAATCAATCGCGGACATTTCCTGCTTGGCAAGGGACCGGTCGGCGGCTTGTTTCCGGACCTTCCTGAAATAACCGTCAGAATGGTCCAGCGACGCGAGCAGGCGATCCTGCCGCCTTATGACGATTTCCAGTTCAAATACGGCGATATCGTCATCATCGCTGCGACGCGCGGGGTGCTGACAAAACTGTTGCGTGAGCGCCCGGAGATTCTTGGCGACGCTCTATCCGAAGTCGATCTCGACGACGACGACCCGCGCGCGCCGCGGTCGCAATTGACGCTGGTCGAGGCGGTAGTCGCCCCTGCGTCCCGCATGATCGGCAGGACGATCGGACAGATCGGATTTCACTATCAGACAAATTGCGTGATCCTCGGCGTCGAGCGCCGCAGCCGCATGATCCGCACCGAGATCAGCTCCATCCGTCTTGAAGCCGGCGACGTTTTGCTTATTCTCGGGCCGCTCGAAAGCGTCCGCAGACTCCGGATGGACCGCGACGTGCTCCTCATGGAAGCCTCGATGACCGGGCTGCCAGCGCCGCGCAACGCTGTCTTGTCCGGCGTCATCTTCATCATCGTCGTCCTGCTCGCCGCATCCGGAATCTTGCCGATCGGCATCGCCGCGATCTGCGGGGTCTTTGCGATGCTGGCGTTCGGCTGCCTCAACATCCGGCAGGCGGCGCGCGCCTTTGACCGCCGGATCTACTTGCTGATCGGCTCATCGCTGGCCATGGGGCACGTCTTGGAATCGACCGGCGGCGCCGCTTTGATCGGCGGCTTTATCGCGCCGATCGGTGAGACATTCGGGCCGCCGGCGCTGTTGTCGGCGATGTTCATCATCAGCGCGGCGCTGACCAATGTCCTTTCCAACAACGCAACCGTCGCTCTCCTGATGCCGATCGGGATCAGCGCCGCAAGGCTGGCCGGCGTTGATCCGTGGCCGGTGGCGATGACCGTCATCTACGGCGCGAACTGCCCATTCGCGACGCCAATCGCCTACCAGACCAACCTCCTTGTGATGACGCCGGGCCATTACAAATTCAGCGACTATGCGAGGGTTGGCGGCCCGCTCATCATCCTCATCTGGATTGTCTATACATTCGCGGCCCCGATCTATTTCCAGTCGATCGGACGGCTGTAGCGGCGGGCGGTGAGTCAAAAATGGCACATCTGCTCGCCATAAGCTGGCGCTCCGTTGCCGACTTGCTAATCGACCGCTAAGATTCGCGGGCTAAGGTGGTTCGATGCGCAACGAGGAAATTTCCCGCCGTCTCGGCCTTGAAGGCGGGGATTTTTACATCACCGCGGCGACGCCGTGCCCGTATCTGGACGGCCGGATGGAGCGAAAGGTGTTCTCCTATCTCGGCGGACCCTCGGCGCCGACGCTGAATTCGCTGCTGTCGAAACGCGGATTCCGACGCTCACAGAATATCATCTACATGCCGGCCTGCGACGGGTGCCGGGCGTGCACGCCGGTCCGCGTCGTCGTCGCGGAATTTGCCGCGACGCGGTCAAGGCGCCGAACGATCAGCCGGAATGTCGATCTGGTTCGCCGCATCCGCGCGCCGCGCGCGACCGGCGAACAGTTTTCGGTCCTGCGCGCCTATCTCGATGCCCGCCACCATGACGGCGGCATGGCGGAGATGACGGTGCTCGACTACGCGTCAATGGTCGAGGAGACCGCGGTCGATACGATCATGATCGAATACTGGCGCGTCGATGACGCAGGCGCCGAGCGCCTCCTCGCTTGCGCGCTGACGGACCGCCTGAATGACGGGCTCTCCATGGTCTATTCGTTCTTCGAGCCTGAAGAAGACGCGCGCAGCCTTGGCGGATTCATGATCCTCGATCATATCGCGCTCGCGAAGGACCTCGGGCTTTCCTATGTTTATCTCGGCTATTGGGTCGATGGCTCGCCGAAGATGGACTACAAGAAAGCCTACCAGCCGCTTGAAAGGCTGACCGCCGGCGGTTGGTCGAGAATGCACCCTTAATACTTTCATTCCGCGCCGACGCGCGCCAGACTGCGCTCTTTCGAAAGCGAACGGTGCGTCTACGTGATCAATCGTCGCAATCTCCTCGTCGGCGGCGCGGCGGGGCTGACCGCCGGCTGCGACTGCGGCGTTCCAGAAGGGGCGCCGGTCGCCGCAGGCGCGATGCGCACGCGCAATCTCAAAATGGTGACAACGTGGCCGAAGGATTTTCCGGGCCTCGGGACATCCGCGGAAAATGTCGCGCGCTTCATCACCGAAATGTCCGGCGGCGCAATCAGCGTGCATGTTTACGCCGCGGGAGAGCTGGTCGGCGCGTTCGACAGCTTTGACGCCGTCTCAAACGGTTCGGCCGACATGTATCATGGCGCCGAATATTACTGGGCCGGCAAGTCGAAGGCCTATCCGTTCTTCACCGCCGTGCCGTTCGGGATGACGCCGCAAGAGATCATGGGGTGGACCGAGTTCGGCGGCGGCCAGCAATTATGGGACGAGCTGTCCGCGAAATTCAACATCAAGCCGTTTGTCGCCGCGAACACCGGCCATCAACTTGGCGGCTGGTACAAGCGGCCGATCAATTCGCTCGAAGACCTCAAGGGCATGAAGATCCGCATGCCGGGCGTCGGCGGCGAAGTCATGCGCCGCGTTGGCGCCTCGGCGGTCGCGCTTCCGGGCGGCGAGATCTATGCGGCGCTGCAATCGGGCGCAATTGACGGCGCGGAGTGGGTCGGTCCCTGGAACGACCTCGCTTTCGGCTTTTATCGCGAGGCGAAATATTACTATGCGCCGGGATTTCATGAACCGGGCGCGCAGGGCGCCGTCGGCGTCAATCTCGATGTCTGGAATTCGCTGAATGCGCAGGAGCAGTCGATCATCAAGGGAGCCTGCCACCGCGCCAATCATATCTGCCTTGCCGAGTTCGCGCACCACAATGGCGTCGCGCTGCAACAGCTTGTGAATGACCACGGCATCGAAATTCGGAAAATGCCGGACGACGTGCTTGCCGCCCTCGCCCGTGAGTCGAAGATCGTGCTCGAGGAAGCCGCCGCCAGCGACGACATGACAAGGCGCGTCTTTGAAAGCTACAGGGCGGAGCTGCAACGCGTCCAGAAATGGAGCGAGATTTCCGACGAAGCCTATATGACCGCCCGCCGGACCTTGTTTTCGCTGTGAGGGCAGGTTCGAAATGAGCGGCCGCACCTGCCCTCCAACCCGGCGACAGCAGCGCATGGCGCGGCGGCGGCCATGCTGACAGCGATCGGCGATATTTTGAACTGGCTGGCGGCGGGCGTCCTGTTTCCGCTGATGATGCTGCCGCTCGCCTCGCTTGCGTCTGGCGCAAGAAAGAGCGTCGCCTTCTGGCTCGCCAGCGTCGGCGCCGTCATCGGCGCGTCAAGCGTGTTCGCGGCTCTCGCTGTCGATCTGGCGCCGCCTGTCTGGACGCCGGGCCTCGGCGCAGCAATGGTCGTCGGGGTCGCCGCGGGCGCGGCGCTGATTGTCGCCAAAGGCGCAGCCTTCCTCGCCGGAAAAGTCGCGGCGCTTGCCGACAAAGTCGTGCGCGGCGTCGGGCGCCTGTCGCTCTATCTCATCATCGCAATGGCGCTGGTGCAATTTGCAATCGTCATCTTCCGCTATGTCTTCGGTCTCAACTTCATCGCGATGCAGGAAAGCGTCACCTTTATGCATGGCGCCGTTTTCCTTCTCGCCGGCGGCTACGCGCTGCTGACCGACGATCATGTCCGCGTCGATATCTTCTACCGTGACGCCAGCCCCGGCCGCAAAGCGCTGGTCGATCTGGCCGGGACCTATCTCCTGCTCTTCCCTTTTTGCTTTGTCGCGCTCTGGGCCGCCGGGCCCTATGTCGCCAATTCCTGGGCGGTGCAGGAGGGCTCGATGGAACAATCCGGCATCAAGGGCGTCTATCTGCTGAAAACGCTGATCCCGATTTACCTGGTTCTGCTGATGCTGGCTGGGTTTGCGATCGCGACGCGCGCCGCGGCGACCCTTGCATCAAGGAGCGCCTGATCAATGGAGATTGCGGGCGCGCACGGATTTTGCCTTTGCGGCGTCACGCCGTGGCTCGACATCTTGATGATCGTCGCGCTGTGCGTGCTGATTCTTGCCGGCTACCCCGTCGCATTCAGCCTCGCCGGAACGGCGCTCGTCTTCGCGCTGCTGGGACTTGCCTTTGGCGTTTTCGATCCGGGCTTCATCCGCCCGCTGCCACAGCGCATTTACGGCGCCGTCACCAACACGACCTTGATTGCAGTGCCGATGTTCGTGCTGATGGGCGTCATCCTCGAAAAGTCGCGCATCGCCGAAGAGCTTCTCGACGAGATGGCGAAACTCTTCGGCGCGCTGCGCGGCGGACTTGGCATTTCGGTGATGATCGTCGGCGCGCTTCTCGCCGCATCGACCGGGATTGTCGGCGCGACTGTCGTCACCATGGGGCTGCTCAGCCTGCCGACCATGCTGAAGCGCGGATATGATCCGGCTTTCGCCTGCGGCTCGATCGCGGCGGCGGGAACCCTCGGGCAGATCATTCCGCCGTCGATCGTTCTCATCCTGCTCGGCGATGTCATCTCGAATTCCTACCAGAAGGCCCAGCTTGAGATGGGCGTTGCGTCGCCCGAGGCGATTTCGGTCGGCGATCTTTTCGCGGGCGCGCTGATTCCGGGGATGATGCTGGTTGGTCTCTATATCTCCTATCAGATCCTTGTCGCGCTGTTCGACGGCCGGAAAACGCCGGCGATCCCGGCGGCGGAACTCGGCGACCGCCGTAAGGTTCTTGCGGCGGCGCTGCGGACGCTGCCGG
>JBGSNB010000440.1:0-2742 GCA_041739835.1 Parvularculaceae bacterium
TGATCGAGGGGATGGGCGACGCGCGACGCGCGCTGCGCGCCTTCCGCCGCGAGGGCGACCGGCCGTCGCAGATCAACATCAAGCTCTATCTGCGCGGCGAGGCGCTGCGCCTGTCCGAGCTCATTCCGCCGATCGAGCATCTCGGCCTCAATGTCGCGCGCGAGTCCGGCTACAATGTCCGCCCCGGCGAGGAAGATGCGGCGTTCTGGCTGCATGATTTCCGGGCCGAAGACCGCCTCGGCCGCGCCATCGATGTCGACGCCGTCAAGACGCAGCTGGCGGATGCGTTTCTCGCCGTGCTTGACGGACGCACAGAGGATGACGGGTTTAACGCGCTCGTCGTTTGCGCCGGCCTTGACTGGCGCGAAGCGTGGTTCCTGCGCGCCGCCGCGAAATATCTGATGCAGGCCGGCATTCCGTTCTCGCAGAATTACATCGAGGAGACGCTGGCGAAACATCCGGCGATTTCGCGCGCGCTGATCGCCGTCTTCCACGCGCGCTTCGATCCGGCGGGCCCGGCGAAACTCGAAGCCCGCGCCAAAACCCTCGACGCGGCCGTCGCGCGCATGAAGGCGCTGCTCGAAAACGTGCAGAGCCTCGACGAGGACCGCATCTTCCGCCGCTATCTGAACCTCATATTGTCGAGCGTGCGCACGAATTATTATCAGCGCGCCGCGGACGGCGGCTTCAAGCCCTACATCTCCTTCAAGATCGTCAGCGCCGGCATCGACGATCTGCCCGAGCCCCGCCCCTATCGCGAGATCTTCATGTCGGGGCCGCGCGTCGACGGCGTGCATCTGCGCTTTGGCGCGGTGGCGCGCGGCGGCCTTCGCTGGTCTGACCGGCGCGAGGATTACCGCACCGAAGTGCTCGGCCTCGTGAAGGCGCAACGCGTCAAGAACGCGGTGATCGTGCCGACCGGATCGAAGGGCGGCTTTTATCCCAAGCAGTCGCCGGCGGGCGGCGATCGGAGCGCGATCTTTGAAGAGGGCCGCGCGGCCTACATGCTGTTCATCCGCAGCCTGCTCGACATCACCGACAATATCGTCGGCGGCAAGACCGTGACGCCGGCGAATGTCGTGCGCTGGGACGATGTCGACCCCTATCTCGTCGTCGCCGCCGACAAGGGCACCGCGACCTTCTCCGACACCGCCAACGGCATTTCCGCGGAATATGGCTTCTGGCTCGGCGACGCTTTCGCGTCGGGCGGCTCGGCCGGCTATGATCACAAGGTGATGGGCATCACCGCGCGCGGCGGCTGGGAAGCGGTGAAGCGCCATTTCCGCGAGATCGGCAAGGACATCCAGAATGAACCCTTCACGGTCGCCGGCGTCGGCGACATGTCGGGGGACGTGTTCGGCAACGGCATGCTGCTATCAGAACAGATCCGCCTCGTCGCCGCCTTCGATCATCGCGACATTTTCGTCGACCCCAATCCTGAACCCGCGACATCCTGCGCCGAGAGGAAGCGCATGTTCGAACTGCCGCGATCGTCCTGGGCCGATTACGACCGCAAGCGGATTTCAAAGGGCGGCGGCGTCTTTTCGCGCGGCGCCAAGTCGATCCCGCTCTCGGCGGAAATGAAGGCGCTGCTCGACATCAGGGCCGACAGCGCGACGCCGCAGGAGATCATGAAGGCGATCCTGAAACTCCCGGTCGAGCTGTTCTGGCTCGGCGGCATCGGCACCTATTTCAAGGCGCCGCAGGAAGACAATGCGCGCGTCGGCGACCGCGCCAATGATGCGATCCGCATCACTTCGGACGAGATGCGCATGAAGGTCGTCGGCGAAGGCGCCAATCTCGGCCTGACGCAGGCGGGGCGCATCGCCTTCGCGCTGAAGGGCGGGCGGCTCAACACCGACGCCATCGACAATTCGGCGGGCGTCGACAGTTCCGACCACGAAGTCAACATCAAGATTCTCCTCTCCGCCGCGATCGAGAGCGGCGAGCTGAAAGCGTCGGCGCGCAACGCGCTTCTGAAAAAGATGACCGAGGACGTCGCGAAGCACGTGCTCGCCCACAATTACGACCAGACGCGCGCGCTGTCGCTGATGCAGGTGACGGCGGCGCAGGACATCAACGCCTATGGACGCTTCATGACCGCGCTCGAGGGCGAAGGCCGGCTCGATCGCGCCGTCGAAGGGCTTCCCGACGATCGCGCGGTCGCAGCGCGCAAGACGCAGGGCCAGGGCCTGACGCGGCCGGAGCTTGCGGTGCTTCTCGCTTACGCGAAGATGCACATCTACGAGGAACTGCTGCAGTCGAAAGCGCCGGACGATCCGTCGCTCACGCGCGAGCTTGGTTTCTACTTCCCGGAGGCGACGCACAAATTCACCGCCGCGATCGCCGGCCACCGGTTGAAGCGCGAGATCATCGCGACGCGGCTGGCGAACGAAATCGTCGACACCTGCGGCGCGACATTCGTCAATCAGCTGATGGAAGTTTCCGGCGCCGGCGTCGCCGACATCGCCCTCAGCTATGAGGCGGCGCGGCGTATTCTCGAATTGCGCGATTACGGCGCGGCGGTCGACGCGCTCGACAACAAGGCGCCGGCGGCGCTGCAGACCGACCTCTACAACGCCGCGGTCGATCTCCTCGCCGAGCAGGTGAACAAGATCGTCAGCGATGTCGAAGCTTCGAACGCGCTCGCCAGGCGCGGGGTCAAGGGCCTTGTCGATCAGTACAAGGAGCCGATTCAGGCGCTGAAAAAGGCGCTCCCCGACATCCTGCCGCCGGCGCCGG
>JBGSNB010000441.1:0-2069 GCA_041739835.1 Parvularculaceae bacterium
GCGGCGCCGGCGGCAACGCGCGTTCCCTCGACTGCGATTTTCGCGAAGGGCGCGCCGAGGCGGATGACCACGCCCCTGACGCCGCCGTCGCGCACCAGAAGGTTGGAGCCGACGCCGACCGGATAGACTGGAACCTCCTTCGGCGCGCTCCTCAGGAAATCGGCGAGATCAGCTTCATCCTCCGGCGCATAGAGCACGTCCGCCGGTCCGCCGACGCGAAACCAGGTGATCGCCGACATGTCCGCGCGTTCAACATAGCGGCCGCGGACTGGCGGAAGATCGGCGGCTTTCACGATCTTGGTCACGGCTTCAGCTTCTTCAGGTCGGCCTCAAGCGCGTTTGCATATTTCGTGATGTCGCCGGCGCCGAGCATGACGACATAATCGCCTTTCTCGGCGATCCCGGCGATAATCCTCGGCAAATCGTCGAAGGATTTCAGCGCCCGCACGTCACGATGCCCCTGCGCCGCAGCGCCGGCGACGAAGGCGCCCTGCGAAACGCCGTCGATCGGCGCCTCGCCGGCGGCGTAGACTTCAGCGACAAAAGCGATATCCGCCTCATTCAGGCAGGAGCAGAACTGGTCCATCAGGTCGCGCAGGCGGGTGTAGCGGTGCGGCTGCACGACGGCGATGATCTTGCCGCGCGTCACATTGCGCGCAGCGCGCAGCACCGCCGCGATCTCGACCGGATGGTGGCCGTAATCGTCGATGATCGTGATGCCTTTCCAGACGCCGACCTTGGTGAAGCGGCGTTTGACGCCAGCGAATTTCGCAAAGCCATTGCGGATCGCGTCGTCCGGGGCGCCGACCTTCCGCGCGACAATCGCCGCTGCGACCGCGTTGAGGACGTTGTGGACGCCCGGCATTGGCAATTTCACGCCGTCGATGCGGTTGTCCGCAGCGCCGCGGCTGCGGAATACGATGTCAAATCTCGCGCCGCCGCCCTCGAAGGAAATGTTCTCGGCGCGCACATCCGCCTGCGGATTGGTTCCATAAGTGATCAGACGGCGGTCGGTGACGCGCCCGACGAGCCCCTGCACTTCCGGATGGTCGAGGCAGACAACGCCGTAACCATAGAACGGCGTGTTCTCGATAAACTGGTCAAAGCCCTTTTTCAGCGCGTCGAAGCCGCCCCAATGATCAAGATGCTCGGGGTCGATATTGGTGACGACCGCAATCGTCGTCGGCAATCGCAGGAACGAGCCGTCGGATTCGTCCGCCTCGACGACCATCCAGTCGCCCTCGCCGATCCGCGCATTCGCGCCATAGGCGTTGATGACGCCGCCATTGATGACGGTCGGATCGAGCCCCGCTTCGTCGAGCAGCGCCGCGACCATCGTCGTCGTTGTGGTCTTCCCGTGAGTCCCGGCGACCGAGATCGTCCATTTCAGCCGCATCAGCTCGGCGAGCATGTCGGCGCGGCGCACGACAGGAATATGCCGGGCGCGCGCCGCGAGGATTTCAGGGTTGTCGCGCCTTATCGCCGTCGAGACGATGACCGCGCCGGCGCCGTCGACGTTTCTCGCCGCGTGACCAATGACGACCGGAATTCCCTTTTCGCGAAGCTGCTGCACAGTAAGGCTATCGGCGACGTCGGAGCCGCGCACCTCATAGCCGAGATTCTTCATCACCGCGGCGATGCCGGACATGCCGATGCCGCCGATGCCGACGAAATGCACGACGCCGACGCCGAAAGGCAGACGGACCTTGATGTTCTTCGACTCGCTCATGCGGCAACCCTTGCTCTTCGCTCGGCTATTGCTTCAACGCGGTCGGCGAGCGTCGATGCGGCGTTCGCCTTCACACGCCCTTTCGCCGCATTCGCCATATGCTCAAGAAGCGCCTTGTCGGAAAGAAGATCGTGGAGCCGGACACGCAGCGCTTCGACCGTGAATTCCCGCTCGCTTAGGCGGATCGCGGCGCCCGCATCCGACAGCGCGCGCGCATTGCCGGTCTGGTGATCGTCCATCGCGATCGCCAGCGGCGCCAGCACTGACGGACGCCCGATCGCCGACAGCTCGGTGACCACCGCCTCGCCGTCGACCAGCAGCGGCACCTTGCCCATCGGGT
>JBGSNB010000443.1:0-1819 GCA_041739835.1 Parvularculaceae bacterium
GGTCGTCCGCAGCGCCTCGGCCGCATCGCCGAGCCGTACGCCCTCGGCGAGGGTCGCTGTGACCGGGACGGCCCGGCGGCGCTGCTCGCGCGACAGGGTCGAGGCGATCGGCGATTCATTGATCGTCGCGACCGACGTCAGCGGAATGAAAACGCCGCTGGAGGTCTTCACGAAGAGGTTTGCAAGATCGGTCGGATCGTCGATCGGCTCGCCGCCCGCCGACAGATAGACATTGATCACATTGTCGCCGACGAAAATCTCGGCGGCGCGGAATTCGTCCGACATCGCGGCGAGCGTCGTCGTGATCGCCGATGTCGGCACGCCGAGCAGCGCCGCCGCTTCGCGGTCGACCGACACGGTCAGCTGCGGTCGCGACAGGCGGAAGTTCGGCCGCACGTCGGAAAAGAGCGGCGACTTCGACAATTCCGCCGAGAGCGCCTCGGCCGCCGCGGACGCCGCCTCGTAATCATCGCCAAGAACCGCGAATTGCAGGCCCTGTCCGCCGCCGCGAATGCCGAGGCTGTTGCCGCCGCGGATATTGGCGCTGACGCCCGGAATCGACGCAATGATCGGGCGAATGCGGGCGTCCATATCCTGCTGCGTGAAATCGCGATCGGCCCAATCCCTCAAGATCAGGATGACGAAGGCGTTATTGCCGCCGCCGACCCCGTTGATGGAGACGACGTCGACCGCCTCGCCCCCGTCGACAAAGGGCTTTAGCGCCTCTTCGATGAGGCGAACCTTGTCGTCGACGAAATCAAACGTCGCGCCGTCTTGCCCGGAGACCGCCATGAACAGCCGCCCTCGATCTTCCGTCGGCGTCAATTCGCGCGGCAAGGTCGCATAGGCGGCGATCGCCGCGAACAGGAAAGCGAGCGAGGCACCGACCGGAATCAGCGGAACGGCGAGGATCAGGGCGAGGAATCGACGATAGTGGACAGCGACGAATTTGAATGGTCCTCCGGCCGACCCGCGCGTCGGGGCGGCGTCTCGCCCAAGCCGGATCGACAGCATCGGACAAAGCGTCAACGCGACGAAGGAGGAGATCAGCACCGCGAAGGCCAGCACGAAGCCGAATTCGGAGAAGAGCTGCCCCGCTTGTCCCGGCAGGAACGAGATCGGCACGAACACCGCCGCGAGCGTCACCGTCGTCGCAATGACCGCGAAGACGATCTCGCGCGTGCCGAGCACCGCCGCGGCGCGCTTTCCCGCGCCGCCCTGCTTCCAGCGCTCGATATTCTCGGTGACGACGATGGCGTCGTCGACGACGAGGCCGGTCGCCATCACCAGCGCCAGCAAGGTCAATATGTTGATCGAGAAGCCGGCGACATAAATCGCCGCCAGCGTGCCGATCAGGGAAATCGGTATGGCGACCGTCGGGATGATGGTGGCGCGCAAGGATCCGAGAAACAGGAAAATGACGGCGACGACGATCGCCGTCGACAAGAAAAGACTGGTGATGACTTCCTCGATCGAGCGCTCGATAAAGATCGACTCGTCGCTGGAGACCGCAACCGTGACGCCGGCGGGCAGCGTGCCCGACAACTCCGCGACCGCGGCGCGGACGCCCTTCGAGACCTCGACGGTGTTCGACTGCGCCTGACGCAGAATGCCGATGCCGACGCCCGGCGCGCCATTGACGCGCGCGCTGGTCGACCCATCCTCAAGACCCCATTCGACGATGGCGACATCGCCGATGCGGGTCTGGTCGTTCAGCCTCAGCGCCGAAATATCCTGCGGCGTCGTCGCCGGCGTCTCGGCCCGGATGACGATCTCCTGCGCGGCGTTCCTGAGCCGCCCGGCCGGCGCGCTCTGCGAC
>JBGSNB010000445.1:0-2898 GCA_041739835.1 Parvularculaceae bacterium
GCGCTCGCTCGCGTCGAGTTCGACGATGAATTTCTTGGCCGCCATATCGATCCACCCTTGTCGGTTATTACCACGACAGGGTAGGAATCAGCGTTCGAAGCCGCCGAACATGAGTCAAATTAACCGGTGCAGGCCACTAGATGTTTCCCCCGTTCATCCCGGCCTTTGCGGGGATGAGTGGAATTGGGTTGGGAAATCATTGATCCGCTTTGAGCACGCCGCGCTTAAGGTGAAGGATTTACAGGCCACGCGAAATTATCTCTCGCGCGCTCGATCGATGGCTGCATCAATCTCGCGTTCGGCGGCGGCGGCGGATTCATATAGCGCTTTCCGGAAGTCAACCGTCGAGTCGATGAAAGACTGGTACCTCGACAACGTGGTATGCGGATTCAAATTCGCTCGCAAACGCGCAGCCTGCCTTCTCCAAGACGGGATCGGATCGGAACGAAATTTATGCGGATAATTATCTTTTAGCCATTCGGCCAGCCGTAGCGTGTTGCCGCGCCAGCCATGTTTCTTTGCAAATTTTCTGCCTTGATCCGAAAATGCGAGTCGCCAAGCTTGGGTGTCGAGGACTGCTTCATCGCGGGTCTTTTTTTGGCCCACATAAACGCCTTCAGCAACGAAGTTGATGCAGGTATCTTGCTCGTCAATAATTGCATCCATCTCATCCGCCAGCGCCGCGATTGTCACCTCCGAATTGTGCTTGCAGGTTTCGCGCAACCTTAAACATCCGTTCGCGAAATCATCGAGCTTTCCGTTAAATGTCATAGGACCCTGAAGGTACTTCATTGCTCTTTCAGGTAGCCGCTGCGTTGAATTCCATGCCATCGAGCGCGGCTTGAAGTTGCCAAGAAATTCGCACGCTACGTCGAAATAGAATGTCGAAAGCGCCGGCAAAATGGACTCGTGCTGGATACCGATGTGATAGACTTCGTTACGATACTGATGCAGAATTTGCATTGTCTGGGCCACCTCGCAAGACAAACTTCCTTCGATCTTGGCGAAATTTACCTTTTTATCGAATTTACGACCAAGCGCCTCGTTCAGTGCGTCATGATGTGCGTACTGTTCGCTTAAAGCCGAATAGGTCTTCAGTTCCGACGCCTTAGCAATCGCAATTTGGTGAAGAACCAGTTCGATCGCATTGTCGGTTAGTATGAGGCTGAAGCGGGCGTTATGCACATCCTTTTTGGCGATGTGTTCAAGAGCGAGATCAAGTTGTTCAAGAACGGAAGCCAGAAAAATTAACATGGTATCGGGGTTGTCGCGATGTTTCGAGTTGAGCGTGAGTCGCCGTCACGCCGCCAGTTCGTCCTGAACAATGCGCGGCTTCTTGTCGATCAGCGCCAGCAGCACGCGCGCAGGGCCATCGGGGCGGCGACGGCCCTGTTCCCAGCCTTGCAGCGTGCCGAGGGCGACACCGATGCTTTTCGCGAAGGCGGATTGCGAGAGGCCGGTCTTGGCTCTGATGGCGGCGACGTCCGGCGCTTCGACGCGCACCTCGTGAACGCGCGCGCCGACATCGAGCCCACGCGCATGATCGCGCGCTTCAATGAGACCTTGGCGGATGCTTTCAAACGCGCCCGATTTTTTCGTCGTTTTCTTTTTTGTCATTTCTTCCTCCGGTAGTCCTTCGCAATCTCGTCGCAGAACGCGATCAGCTCTTTCTTCTCGGCCGCCGAAATGTCTGCCTGCTCGTTCTTGGCGAACACCGTAATCAGAAAGAGCGGCATGTCGTCGGTGCGATAGAAATGCAGCACGCGATAACCGCCGCTCTTGCCGCCGCCCCTCCGTGCGACGCGCAGTTTCCAGAGCCCGCCGCCGAGCGAAATCCCGGCCTCTGTTCGGCGGCGAGCAAAGAGATGAGTTCAATGCGTTCCGCCTCATCCAAGCCGACATCCGCCGCACGCCGCAGGAATTGCGGCGTTTCAACGATTGTCAGCAGCCGGGTCCTGGTCTTGTCGGAATATATACGTCAACGACGCATATGTCAATGACGTATGGCGCCGGGGAACTCACCAGATCCGCTTCCCGCTCCCCGGCAACCCCAGATCCTTCCACATCTCGTCGACGCGTTTGACGACCTCGTCCGACATGGCGATTTTCTCGCCCCAGTCGCGCTTCGTTTCGGGCGGCCATTTGTTCGTCGCGTCGAGGCCGATTTTCGAGCCGAGGCCGGATTCGGGGCTCGCGAAATCCAGATAGTCGATCGGCGTGTTCTCGATGATTGTCACATCCCGCGCGGGGTCCATGCGCGTGGCGATCGCCCACATCACGTCTTTCCAGTCGCGCGCATTGATGTCGTCGTCGACGACGATGATCCATTTCGTGTACATGAACTGGCGCAGGTAGCTCCACGCGCCCATCATCACGCGCTTGGCGTGGCCGGGATAGGCCTTCTTCATGCTGACGACCGCGATGCGATAGGAGCAGCCTTCGGGCGGCAGCCAGAAATCGACGATCTCCGGGAATTGCTGCTGCAGCAGCGGGATGAACACCTCGTTCAGCGCCTCGCCGAGAACGCTCGGCTCGTCCGGCGGCCTTCCGGTGAAGGTCGAGAGATAGATCGGATCGCGGCGCATGGTGATCGCCGAAATCGTGAAGACCGGGAATTTCTCCACCGAATTGTAATAGCCGGTGTGATCGCCATAGGGTCCCTCGTCGGCATAGTCGTCGAGGCTGACATGGCCTTCGAGCACGATTTCCGCTTCCGCCGGCACTTTCAGCGGCACGGTCTTGCAGTCGACCAGCTCGACCTTCCGCCCGCGGAGCAATCCGGCGAAGTGATATTCCGACAGCGTGTCCGGCACCGGCGTCACCGCGCCAAGGATGGTCGCCGGATCGGCCCCCAGGGCGACGGCCAGCGGAAACGGCTGGCCCGGATGCGCCAGCTGA
>JBGSNB010000459.1:0-1593 GCA_041739835.1 Parvularculaceae bacterium
CCGGCGCCGGCCAGGCCCGCGCGCGCGTCGATCGGCGGCGCGCGATATTCGGCTTTCAGAAGTTTAATGCAAAATTCGCGCAATGATCTCGAACCGATTGCCATTGGCCGACAATCTGTGATCCAAGAGGCGATTGACCGCCTTGCGCAGCGACCCGGCGCCCTGGCGGCGCGGATGTCGGGTAGCGGGGCTAGCGTTTTCGGGCTTTTCACTTCCAGGGCCGCAGCCGACCGTGCGGCGAATGAAATGGCGGGGCGCCGTTGGTGGTCGCTGAGCGCCAGTCTCTGCGACGCCGCGACGCGGTCGCTTCAGGTGGTGTGACGAATGTCAGGAGCGGCAGCAGTCGTGATCGGCGTGTCGGCGGCGACGGCGGCCCTTTGCGCCCATTTTCTCGCGCGATATGTGGCGGCCAAGGCGCTCCTCCCGGACCGACCGAATGGGCGATCGAGCCATCGTCAAGCGACGCCGCGCGCAGGCGGGTTCGCTATTTTCGGCGGTTTCCTTTTCGCCATGGCGATCGAGATCGGGCTGCCATCCTTTGTCGGGATTCCCGCCGGTTATGCGCCCTTGCTCGGCTGCGGACTTGCGGCGTTCGCCTTTGGCGCGATTGACGATGCGCGGCCGCTCGGCGCCCGCGTCAAGCTCGGCGCCCAGATTGCGACCGCGATTTTCTTTGTCGCGCTGGTCGGGCCGGTGACGAGCATTCCGCTGCCTGGGCTTGGCGACTTCCTTTTGGGCTGGAGCGCTTTCCCGCTCACGGTCTTCTGGATCGTCGCCTTCATGAATGCGTTCAATTTCATGGACGGCGTCAACGGCATCGCCGGCGCTTGCGCGGTTTTCGCGTTGTCAGCCATCGCCGTGGCGACGGCGGGCGGCGGCGATTTCACCTGGGCGCCGCCGGCGATCATTCTCGCCTGCGCGCTGTTCGGATTCCTGCCGCTGAATTTTCCGTCAGGCCGGCTGTTCATGGGCGACGGCGGCAGCCAGGGCGTCGGCTTCTTGATCGCCGCGCTTGCGGTGCTGACTTCGACCGGCGATGGCGCGGTGTCGGCGCTGTTTACGCCCCTGGTCTTCATGCCGTTTCTGTTCGATGTCTCATTTACGCTGATCCACAGGATCCGACGCGGGCGCAATATCCTCGAGGGCCACAACGAGCATCTTTATCAATTGCTGGTCCGCCTCGGCCACTCGCACCAGTCGGTGACGACCGCCTACCTGACGCTGACGGTGATTTCGACGACCGCGGCGATCATCGCCAGCTCGCTTGCGCCGTCGCTGCAGTTTCTGGCGGTGATCGCTCTGCTGGCGCTGTTCCTGCCGCTCGGCCTCATCGTGTATCGCCGGGCCGAGCGGGCGGGCCTGCTTGCGACTTCGGCGGCGCTCGCCGGACTGCCGACTGCGGATGAAGCGGCGCCGTTCCGGGCGGCGGCTGAATAAACGCCGGCTTGTCGCGCCTTCAGGAAGTGCGCTGGGCGGAGAATGTCGCCAGCTCGCCCAGCGTTTCGGCATAAGGATTGTGCGGCGCGCGAGGTCGATGAGGGCGGTCTTGGTCACGCGCGGTCACACAAGGCATCGATGGTCGAGGCGACAGCG
>JBGSNB010000504.1:0-1684 GCA_041739835.1 Parvularculaceae bacterium
GCCGGGTTCGCGGATCGGGAAGCCGCCAAGGCTCTGCGCCGCAGCGATATCCGAGAGCGCGATCGAAAGGCCGCTCGCCGCCGCCAGAACTGTCAGTACGCGTTTCATGGGACCTGCTCTCCTACTATTCGATGCTGCGCGGCTTTTCGAATTCAAGCTGGCGCAGCGCCTCTCCGGCCTGCCGGTAGCCGAGCGACTGGGCGCGCGCGAAATGCACGGCGGCCTTCGCCTTGTCCGGGCGGACCGGGTTCAGGCCGGGCGTTGAGTCGCGATAGACGACGCCGAGCGCGTAATGCGCGATCGCCAGATCCGCTTTCGCGGCCTTGCCGAGCAAATCGAGCGCCTTGTCGCCGTCCTGCACGACGCCGATGCCGCGCACATGCATGACGCCAAGCACATATTGCGACATCGGGTGGCCTTCCTTGGCGGCCGCCTCGAAGAGCTGCACGGTCTGGCGCGCGGTGAGGACGCCGGTGCGCACCGCGTCCTTTTCCTCGTCGGTGAGGTCCTGATCGGCGCTGACGCGCGAATACTGGAAGCGGCGGATCGCCTCGCGGGTTTCAAGGCCCATCGTGTTGTCGACGGTCCCGAAATAGAGGCCGAGAGATTTCAACGAGCGCTGGATCAGCTCGACATCGATATCGGCGATCGCGGTCAGCGCCTGCTGCAGGCGCAGCTCCTCAAGCTCCTTGCGCGTGCGCTCAAGCTCTTTCATCTGCGGCGTGTCGCCGACATGTTCTTCCGGCAGCGGCGGCTGCCAGCCGACGACGGTTTCGCCCGCCGACTTGATTTCGGCCGCCGACATCAAGGCTTCGAGTTCTTCATAGGCGATCGACGCCGCGCCGACGCCGCGCGCCTTCGCCAGCGCATACATGGTCAGCGCCTTGATGTTGTTCTTGCCGACGCCGGCGCCGCGGCGATACATGTCGCCGAGCGTATAAAGATCATAGGGGCTGCCGCGTTCAAACGTGTCGGAGACGAGCTTTTCGGCCTTCGTCACATCGGCCGTCGACATGCGGAAGCGGATTTCCGGCAGGCGCTCCTCGGCGAGAATCTGCGCGTTGCGCTCTTCCGCCGACGGCATCTGGAAGCCTTCGTTGAAGCGGTGATAGGCGGCGAGCGTATACCAGCGCAGCGCCTCGACATTCTCGATCTTGCGGCCGGTCTCGAGCGGGATCGTCGCGCCCTTGGCGCCCTCGAGCACCGCGCCCGAATAGACGTCGCCGAGCGCCTTCATCGAGCGAACGTCGCCGGCCACCGCAAAGCGCGACCAGATATCGACGGCGACATCATATTGCCCCTGCTCATAGGCCTTGAGGCCGATGTCGTAATTGGCGTGGGCGGCGCCCGTTGCGGCGAACGCAAGGGCCGAAGCGGCCGCAGCGCCGATCAGCGCCCGGCGCAATCCGGAATGATTCATGACCTGATTTATCCTCATAACCCCTCGACTCCCCAAGCGCCCATCCCCGCAACGCCTGCACAAACCCGGCGGCCCGGCCCCGACGAACCGGGACAACTAGACCACGACGCGGCCGATTACGCCACATTAACCTTTACCATGCCGGAAGACAATTTGGCGATCTGCGCGGCGCCGACCGGGTCGGCGGCGCCTGCCGCGCCTCACGGTTTTTCGGCGCGCGTGACCAGAAAGACGCAAAGCCCGGCAGGCGCCGGTCGCCTTTCG
>JBGSNB010000532.1:0-6368 GCA_041739835.1 Parvularculaceae bacterium
GACGATCGGCGGCGGCGAGGAGGCCAGTCTCGCCGCATTCGGCGTTGCCTCGTTCGAGCCCGGCGCCGCCGGCCTTGTCGGCGATCTTGGAGGCGGCAGCCTTGAACTGGTTTCGATGCGCAAGGGCGAGGCCTGCGAGTCGGTGAGCCTGTCGATCGGGCCTTTGCGGCTGATGCAGAACTCGAGGAGCGACCTTCGGTCGGCCGCAAAGGAAATCGAAAGATCGCTGAGCGGAATCGGTTGGCTCAAGGACAGCAAGGCGGAGACGCTTTATGCCGTCGGCGGGGCATGGCGGTCGATTGCGCGCTTGCATATGCAATTGAAGCGCCATCCGCTGCCGGTCCTCCACCATTATGAGTTATCGGCGCGGCAGGCGATCGAAACCTGCGACCTCGTCGCGCGCCAGAGCCGGTCGTCGCTCGAGACGACGCCCGGCATATCATCAAAGCGCGTCGATACGCTGCCCTATGCGGCGCTGGTCCTGCGCGCGCTGGTCGAGATCGGGCGGATCAGCAGGATTTCCGTTTCGGCGGGCGGCCTGCGCGAAGGACTTCTCTACCGCGCGCTGCCGCCCGACATTCGCGCCTATGACCCGCTGCTCGCCGGCGCCGCATTCTTCGCCTCGCGCATGGCGCCGGACGAGGAATCCGGCGCCGCCTACAGCCAGATGCTTGACGATCTTTTCGTCGACGAACAGACCGCGCAGCGGCGGATCCGGCTGGCGACGGCGCTGCTGGCGGATATCGGCGCATTTTTCCACCCGGACATGCGCGGCGAGCACGCCTTCGACACTGCATTGCGCGCGCCGTTTTACGGCGTGACGCATACCGAACGTGCGTCGATCGCGCTCTCGCTTTATTGTCGGCATGAGGGCGCAAGAACGCCGGCCGGTGCGGAGCCGCTGATCGCGCTGCTCACCGAGGCGGACCAGAAACGCGCAACGCAAATCGGGCTGGCGCTGCGGTTTGGCGCGTCGGTGGCGCCAAAGGCGCCGCAAGCGATCCGCCGCTGTTCATTGAAGCCGGACCAAAGCAGGCTGGTCTTCATCGCGCCGGCCGACATGAAGCCGCTGATCGACGAGACGCCGCGCAAACGGCTCGACGCGCTCGCCGGCGCCTTCGGGCTGACGTCAGCAATCGTATTTGAAAGTTAGCCAGGCGTCTCAACGAAGTCGATCGCGCCGCCTTTCAGGCGAAGTGCGACCTTTCCGGCGAGAAGTCGCTCGGCCATGTCGCCAAAGACTTCTCGGCGCCAGCCTTCAAGCGCCGGGACGTTTTTTTCGCCATGCGCAATGTCTTCAAGATCCTGCACCGAGGCGATCAGTCGCGCGGCGACGCCGAATGCTTCCGACTGGCGCTTCAGCAGCACTTTCAGCAATTCGACGACATCCGGCGGCGGCGCCGCGCGTCGCGACGGCCGGTCAATGTCGGGGAGCGCCGATCTCGGCATGCCGCGCCCGGCGGCGACGGCTTCAAGAATTGCCGTCGCAGCGCGCGATCGTTCAAAGCCGTGCGGCATCGTCCGCGCGCCGGCGAGTTCACTCGGCGTCGAGGGCTTCAACCTCGCGATTTCGAAAATCGCTTCGTCCTTCAGGACGCGTCCGCGCGGCAGGTCCTTGTCCTGCGCTTCGCGCTCGCGCCATTCCGCGAGCTTGATGATCGGCCCGATATCGCCGGGCCTGACGCCGCGGAGTTTCAGGCGTTCCCACGCCGTCGCAGGATCAACGCGGTAAAGGCCTGGATCGCGCAGCGCCGCCATCTCCTGTTCGACCCAGGAAAGACGATTGCCGGAATCAAGCCGATCGCGCAGGATCGAATAGGCGTCACGCAAATACGTAACGTCCGACAGCGCATAGGTGAGCTGCGCGTCCGACAGCGGCCGGCGCGCCCAGTCGGTGAACCGGCTGCCCTTGTCGATCGACGCGCCGAGGAGCGAGCGGACGAGCGGCTCGTAGCCGATCTGGTCGCCAAAGCCGCATGCCATGGCGGCGATCTGCGTGTCGAAGAGCGGTGTCGGCGCCGCGCCCGTCAACTGGAAGAAAATCTCGATATCCTGCCGCGCCGCGTGAAAGACCTTGACGGTCCGGTCGTCGCCCAGCGCCTCAAGAAAGGGCGCAAGGTCGAGTCCAGGCGCCATCGGATCGATGATCGCCTCGACCCCGTCGGCCGCCGCCTGAATAAGGCAGAGGATCGGCCAGTAGGTCTTCTCCCGCATGAACTCCGTATCGACGGCGAAATGGGGCCGCGTCCGAAGCTCCGCCGAAAACGCGGCAAGGTCGTCTGTCGTCGTGATAATTCGCATGGCGGGCGCTTCTAGCGCGTTTCACGCCAAAACAGAAAGGCGCCCCGGCCGGTCGGAGCGACGTCAATGAAAACCCGCCCCTTTTCGGGGGCGGGGTTCTCGTTTCAGGGTCCGCGCGCTGCCGAGTCAGGCGCCGCAGAGATCGGCGAGGGCCTGCGCCGACATCACCACCGGACGGCTCGTCAATTCGTCGCAAACTCGCGCGGTCTGCGTGATGAGGCCGCGATCTCCGGAGATCGCTTCCAGCGATGCGCCGAACATCTGCTCGAAGGGCGACAGCTTTTCTTCCGGCGGCGAGACGAGTTTCCAATCATCACCGGTGACGCCTGCGCTTTCTGCGATGAAGGCGAGCGTTTCCTGGAAGGATTTCGTGCCGTCGATATAGCCGCGCGCTTGCGCCCCGGCATTGCCGAAGATCATGGCGCCGTAATCGTCGACCAGCTTCTGGCGATCCATGTTCCGGTGCTTGACCACATGATCGAGGAACATCTGGTAGAAATAGTCCGCGGTTTCGTTGAGCAAGGTCTGTTCGCGTTCGGTCATGGCGCGGAACGGGTTGCCGAGATCCTTGCCGAGGCCGGCGCCGACAAAGCTGGCCTTTACGCCGCCGCGCGTGGTGACGCCGCCGCCGAACAGCCCGCCATCGAGAGCGACGGGATCGTCATAATGCAGCCAGTTGCCGAAATTGACGCCGACGCTGCCGATCAGGCTGCCATAGTCGGCGAAGATCTTGTCCGCGCCTGCCGTCGACCAGACGCCGCCGGACGCGGAAATCGTGTCGACATAAGCGACAACGGGCTTGCCGGCGGCCTTGACCGCAAGGACGCCGTCATGGATCGCCTGGCTGCCGACGATCGACCCGCCCGGGGTAGTCACGAACAGCATCACCGCCTTGACCTTGTCATCTTTGGCGGCGTCGAGCAGTTGCTCCTTGACCTCATAGCCGTAGGTGACGGCCGAGATCGCCGAGAAGAAATTGGTCTCGTCCTTCGAGCGATGGGTCAGAATCGGACCCTTGATATCGACTTGCAGAATGGAATTGTCGCTCTCCTCATTGCCGTAAAGCGTTTCAGAGACCTTCGGCTTGGCGATCTTCGCGCCGCCGCCGGCGGCGGCCCCAGCGCCCGCGACCGTCATCACGCCGCAGGAAACAAGGCCGATCACGACGATCCCGCCGACGATCATTTTGATCACCATCCGGATCAGGTCGCCGAGCAAGGGCGGTCGTTCAGTCATGGTATGCCTCCAATCAGGTTCGAAAGCCCCCAGCGGGCCCCACGGGAACTAAATAGGGCTTTATTCGCGTCTGCAAAGGTTGCTTTACACTCAAAATGATGTTTCCCGGCTCGAAAAACCCACGTTTCATCGAAGTGTCGTGGAAAGGACGCGCCCTTGACTTGACCGCAGGGGCTCGCCATGCCGGCGCCTCCCAATCATCTCGTCGCTTGGAGCTCGCTGGTCATGCACGCCTACCGGACCCACACTTGCGGGGCGCTTCGCCCGGACGCCGTCGGCAAGACGGTCCGCCTGTCGGGATGGATTCACCGCAAGCGCGACCATGGCGGCCTCTTGTTCATTGACCTGCGCGACCATTACGGCGTGACGCAGCTGGTCGTCGAACCGGAAGCGCCGGTCTTCGCGGCGATTGAAAGAGTGAGAGCCGAGAGCGTTATCCGCGTTGACGGCAAGGTCGTGGCGCGCACGCCGGACACCGTGAACCCGGGCTTGCCGACCGGCGGCGTTGAGATCCGCATTGACGGGTTTGAGTTGCTGTCCGGCGCCGAGGAGCTGCCGCTGCCGGTTTTCGGCGAGCCGGACTACCCGGAAGACGTCCGCCTCAAATACCGTTTCCTCGATCTGCGACGCGATACGCTGCATCGAAGCGTCGCGCTGCGCTCGAAGGTGATCGAGTCTCTCCGCCGACGGATGATCGATCAGGGCTTCACCGAATTCCAGACGCCGATCCTCACCGCGTCGTCGCCCGAAGGCGCGCGCGATTTCCTTGTTCCCTCGCGCATGCATCCCGGCAAATTCTACGCGCTGCCGCAGGCGCCGCAGCAATTCAAGCAACTCCTCATGGTGGCGGGCTTTGATCGTTATTTCCAGATCGCGCCTTGCTTTCGCGATGAAGACGCCAGAGCAGACCGCTCGCCGGGTGAATTCTATCAGCTCGATTTCGAGATGAGTTTTGTCACGCAGGACGACGTCTTCGACGCGATCGCGCCGGTGCTCTCGGGCGTCTTCGAGGAATTCGCCGACGGCAAGTCGGTGACGAAGCCGCCATTCCCGCGCATCAAATATGCGGATGCGATCCGGCAATACGGATCGGACAAGCCGGACCTCAGAAACCCGATTGTGATGGGGAATGTCTCGGAACATTTCCGCGGCTCCGGGTTCAAAGTCTTCGCTGGGATGCTCGAAAAGGACCCGAAGGTCGAAGTATGGGGCGTGCCGGCGCCGGGCGGCGGCAGCCGCGCCTTCTGCGACAGGATGAATTCCTGGGCGCAAGGCGAGGGCCAGCCGGGTCTCGGGTATATCTTCTGGCGCGAAGGCGAGGAAGGCGGGGCGGGTCCGATCGCCAAGAACATCGGTCCGGAACGCGCGGAGGCGATCCGCCAGCAGTTCAATCTCAAAGTCGGCGACGCCGCTTTCTTCATCGCCGGCAAGCCGGACGACTTCTACAAATTCGCGGGCCTTGCACGGAACAAGGTCGGCTTCGACCTCGGCCTCGTCGACGAGAACGAATTCAGATTCTGCTGGATCGTCGATTTCCCGATGTATGAGTGGAACGAGGACGAGAAGAAAGTCGACTTCTCGCACAATCCGTTCTCGATGCCGAATTTCGACCATGGGAAATTCCTCGCGCTCGACAAGGCCGACAAGGAGACGATCCTCGGCATCACCGCGTTCCAGTACGACATCGTCTGCAATGGCGTTGAGCTTTCATCCGGCGCGATCCGCAATCACAAGCCGGACATCATGCTGAAAGCGTTCGAAATCGCCGGCTATGGCGCCGATGTCGTCGAGGCGAAATTCGGCGGCATGCTGAACGCCTTTCGTTACGGCGCGCCGCCGCATGGCGGCTCGGCGCCGGGCGTCGACCGCATCGTCATGCTGCTTGCGGGCGTCGAGAATCTCCGTGAAGTCATCGCCTTCCCGCTGAACCAACAGGCGCAGGATCTGATGATGCAGGCGCCGAACGAAGTCACCGAGAAGCAGCTTAAAGAACTGCATATCCGTGTGGTCCCGCCGATCGTCGAGAAGAAGTCCTAGACCTTCGGGCGATCAATCTGGATCGCCCGAAGGTCTAGTCTTTGCTTGGTCGCGTCGGGATTACGAAAAACCCGTGATTCCACTTTTTCGCCCGACGCTCTAAATCGGCGTTTCGGGTTCTTGCGCGATGATGCTCGGCGCGGTTCGTCGCAAGTCCTTCTCGACAAAAGCGTAGATCGCGCATCCGGCGCTGATCGCGGCCGTTGCGATGAAGAGCGCGCGCGGGTCGTAGGAATAGAAGAAATTGCCGAGAATGGGCGCGAAGATGAAACCGGACGCGCCCGCAGCGTTCGAGAGGCCGGCGGCGGAGCCTTGTTCCCTGCCCGAGACGGAGAGCGATGCGCCGCCGACATAGCCGGGCGTCAGCATGCCGGCGCCAAGGCCGGAAAGCAGCATGCCGAAAACCAGCGGGCCGATCATCGTCGATGCGGCGATGACGCAATGCCCGATGAAGATCAGGACGGGCCCCGCACGCATCAGCGTCTGTGGCGGCAGATTGAACCGCTGCACCAGCACAAGCTGGGAGAACAGCGACGCCATTGCGCCCGCCGACAGCGCAACGCCGACAAGCTGCAGCGCGTCGGCGCTTTGAAGCCCTAGGCGGTCGATGAAATAGAAGGCGATGAACTGAATCGGGATCGCCGTCGCGATCGCGGTCGCTAGGCCGTAGATCAGGAACGGTCGGATCCGCCGGTCGAGCGGCGAGAGCCTGACGCGCTCCGGCCGCTCCTTCGGCGCGGTGCGTTCGGGCAGGAAGAAATAGACGGCCGCGACGGCGCAGGCCGCCGCGGCGG
>JBGSNB010000578.1:0-1726 GCA_041739835.1 Parvularculaceae bacterium
GCGCGCAGTCGCTGACGCTGGACCTCGACCGGCCGGAAGATCTCCGGCGGCTGTCGCGGGCGCGCACCTTCTGTCGGCTCGCCGACGTCGAGGCGATGCGCCGCGATGGACTCAGCCTTGGCGGCTCCCTCGACAATGCGATCGTCGTTGATGGCGGTCGCATCCTCAATCCCGAAGGCCTGCGCGACCCCGGCGAATTCGCCCTCCACAAGGCGCTCGATCTCATCGGAGACCTGCGGCTGGCCGGTTGGCCGATCATCGGAAAGATCTCCGCTCGACGCCCCGGACACGATCTGAACGCCCGTTTCCTGCGGCATTTGCTGGCGTCGTCGGCTTGGGTGTGGCGGTCGGCGCCGCCGCCCCCGGCTCACGCTGGGGCCGGCTTCTGAGCCGTTATTGGGCCTATGCCATGGACTTGCCGAATTTTGCGGAACCGCCGCCGCAATCGGGTTCGGGGATGGTTTCCCCGCCGGTCAAAACTTCGTAGAGGAGGGGAGGCCGGCCAGCTTTCCCCTGGCCGAAGGTCGCTCTAGGGTGATCGCCGCCGAAGTCCGCCAACGCCGAGGATCTCCAGTACTCATGATTGTTCGTTTTCGCGCCGTCGCGTTTGTCGTCTGCGCCGCCATCGCGCTTGGCGCCTGCGGCTCTTCTTCCAAAAAGAAGGAGAAATTCGCCTATGTCGAGCGGCCGGTCGAAATCCTCTACCAGGACGCGGCGCGCGCCATGGAGCGCAAGCGCTTCGACGACGCTGTCGAGCTGTTCGGCGAAGTCGAGCGCCAGCACCCGTATTCCGCCTGGGCGCGCCGCGCGATCCTGATGAAGGCGTTCGCGCAGTACCAGCAGAATGATTATGACGAGGCGGTCACGACGCTCGACCAGTTCATCTCGCTGCACCCGGGCAACAAGGACGCTCCGTACGCCTATTATCTGCGCGCCATGTGCTTTTACGAGCGCATTCGCGATGTCGGCCGCGACCAGGACTACACCAACAACGCGGTGCAGGCGCTGAATGATGTCGTGCGCCGCTATCCGGAGACGGAATACGCCCGCGACGCGCGCCTGAAACTTGATCTCACCTTTGACCATCTTGCCGGCAAGGAAATGTATGTCGGCCGGTATTATTTGAAATACGGCAAGCACATCGCCGCCATCAACAGGTTCAAGGTGGTGGTCGCGAATTACGAAACGACGAGCCACGCCGAGGAAGCGCTGTTTCGCCTCGTCGAGGCTTATCTGCAGATCGGCGTCATCGAGGAAGCGCGCGCCGCCGCCGCCGTTCTCGGCGCCAATTATCCAGGATCGGTCTGGTACGAGGACGCTTATAACCTGATGCGCAGGAACGGGCTGCTGGAGCCCGGCGCGAAACCGAAGCGCTCCGAAAAGGACATCCGAAAGATCGAGGAGCGCCAGCGCAAGAATGAAGACAAGTTGCTGAAGGATTCGGCGCCGCCGACGATCGCGCCGCCGTCCGATGATCCGTTCGACGAATCGATCGATAGTCCGGCCGAACCAATCTCAAGCGGACGCACCTAACAGGGGACTGGCGCGGAGACCGCATGCTGACCGCGCTGCACATTCAGGACTTCGTCCTCATCGATCAGCTCTCGCTGCCTCTGGGCGAGGGGCTGACCGCGCTCACCGGCGAGACCGGCGCCGGAAAATCCATACTGCTTGAAGCGCTCGGCCTCGCTACGAGCGGCCGCACAAAACGCGGCGCAATACGACG
>JBGSNB010000585.1:0-4838 GCA_041739835.1 Parvularculaceae bacterium
CGGGTCAGCCGCGAAGACGCGTCGGCGGCGACCGGCGCCGCGACGTTGGCGAGACGCAAGGCGTCGCCGAGCGCGATCGACGCATGAGTGAGGAAAAATCGCGAGTCCGGCATGGCGCCGCCATCTCATCCAAAAACGAAGCGGCCGGCGCGCCAGGCGGCCGGCCGCTTGTTCAATCACGCACGACAGGCCTATTTCTTTTTCGACTTGTCGTCTTTCGGCGCGGTCGTCTGTTTGGCCTGCGCTTCTGCGACTTTCTTCTTGACGTCGGCGAGCGTCACTTTCTGGACCTCGACCGTTTTCACTTTCTTGTTGACCTCGGCGAGCACTTCCTGGGTGATGTCGGTCTCGGCCGCCGCATACATGACCGCCGAGCGGTCCAGCAGCAGCGTCGCGCCCCGCTTGTCGACAATCGACTTCATGATCGGCTGCGATTCCTGGAGGATTTTCGCCTGCGCGACCTGAACCACATTGCCGAAGACCTGCTCCATGATCTGCGCTTGCTGCGGCAGCTGAACCTGCTGGCGCATCGCGAGATCCTGTTCTGTCTTCTGACGCACTTCCTCCGACATCAGCGTGGCGCCCTTCTGATAATTCTCGATATCCTTCTGGAGTTTCGCTGCTTCCGCGTCGAATTCTTTCTGGATGCTCGTCTTGATTGCGGTCGCTTGCGTCGGGATGGTCTTGCCGGCGTCCGATTGCGCGACGATCGCGGCCTGGTCGACGACGAGAATGATCGGCGCCTTCGCGGCCTGCTGCGCTTCAGCGCCGGAGACCAGGGCGCCGGCGGAAACGCCGCCCGCGAGGAGCGCGAGAGCGCCTGCAATCGTCAAAAACTGCTTAGTCATAGTCTTACACCTCACTAGGGTTAGAAGGATGTTCCAGCGCTGAAGCGGAAGCCTTCGGTTCTGTCGTAGTCTTCCTTGCGCAAAACTTTGGCGAAATCAAAGCGAACCGGTCCGAACGGCGAATCCCAGCTTACCGATACCCCGGCCGTCGCCCTCAAAGAAAGATCGTCCTGGATCGGCTTGATGCAGTTCGCGGAAGGGCTGGCCGTGCAGAAAAGGCCGGTTTCGGGGTTGATCCACAAGGCCAGGTTGTCGTTGATGACCTTATTATCCTCATCGACGAGGCCGACCGTGCCGAAATCCGTGAAAAGCGATGTCCGGATGCCGTATTCCTTGGGCAGCGGCAGCGGGATTTTGATCTCGAACGTCCCGATCCCATAGAGCTTGGCGCCGATCGCCTGGCCGAAGATATTGCCGTCCCGCACGCCTGCGCCCTGCAGGTATCGGGGTCCAATGCCAGCCACCTCGAACCCGCGGAAGCTGTCGGCGCCCTCGTAGAAGCGATCCTGCAGCCGCACATCGTCGCCGCCAAAACCCGTGATGTAGCCAGCGCGCAATTGCAGCTTGCCGATCAGGCCGAAAATCAGCGGCCGGTAATAAGCGCCCGTCGCCTCGGTCCGCAGATATTGGACATCGCCGCCAAGGCCCGCGACCGCCTGCGAGAACGAAAAGCGCGAGCCGCGCGTCGGATCGATCGGGTCGTCTCTCGTATCGACGCCGACTGAATAACCGATCAGCGAGGTCAGGAATTTGCCGCGCGACTGGCAACTGGGGCTGAACGCCTGGGTGAGGAGGTCGCAGGTGAAAGCGACATACTGGCTGAGCGGGTTGCCATTGACGTCGGTCGCGCGCGTCGCCGTCGGGGTGGTCCCGGTCGAGCCGTTCGCCTGAATGTAGAGCGGGACCAGCGGCGGCACCGCCGCCCCCGGCGCAAAACGCCCGCTGATGTCGGTCCCGTCCGGGACGACTTCGCCGAACTGGTTTGTAAAGATGTCCGGGTCAAGATCGACGTTGTCGCGCGCCAGCTGGTATTGGAGACTGCCGCGCCAGTATTCCGAAATCTGGAACCCGGTGTTGAGGCCGATTCCGTAGCGGTCGCGGATAAACCCTGATTCGCGGAAATCCGTGCGCTGGTTGGTGATCGAGAAGCCCGCCGCCAGATTGCGGTCAAGGAAATAGGGCTGTGTGAAGCGAATATCGACAAGCCTTGTGCGCGAGCTTGTCTGCACCCTGAAGCGCAGATTTTGGCCGCGCCCCATCAGGTTTCGTTCTTCAATCGAGAAGTCGACGATGAAATTTTCCGTCGACGACACGCCGACGCCGACCGAAAACGATCCTGTCGCTTTCTCTTCAACCTTGACGTCAAGTTCGGTGCGATCCGGCGCGGAGCCCGGCTTTTCCTCGATCTCGACTTCGGTGAAATAATCGAGCGCGCGAATGCGCGACTTCGAGCGGTCGATCAGGACCTTGTTATAGGGATCGCCCTCGGCCACCCGGATTTCCCGCCGCAACACCTTATCGAGCGTGCGGGTATTTCCCTTGATGTTGATCCGTTCGACATAGACCCTTGGTCCTTCATTGACTTCGAAGGTCAGGTCGATGGTTCGCGTCTCGGGATTGCGGTCAAGGCGCGGCTGGACATCGACAAAGGCATAGCCCGACGCGCCGGTCGCGAAGGTGATTGATTCCGACGCCTTCTCGACACGGTCGCCGTCATATGTTTCGCCCGACCTGATCGGCACGAAGCGTTCAAGCGCGTTTTCGTCTAGCTTGGCGAGGCTGGTCTTCACCTTCACTTCGCCGATTTTGTATTTCTCGCCTTCATCGACCGTGAAGGTGATGAAGAAGTCCTTGCGGTCTGGCGTCAGCTCGGCGACCGCGGACACTACCTGGAAATCGGCGTAGCCGTTCTTCGCATAGAATTGCCGCAGAAGGTCGCGCTCATATTCAAGGCGATCCGGGTCGTAATTGCTGTTCGAGGAAAAGAACCGCCACCAGCGCGTTTCCTTGGTCAAGATCGCGCCGCGCAGCTCGCCGCTCGTGAAATTCCTGTTGCCGACGAAATTGACCTTGGCGACGCCGGTCTTCGGACCCTCGTCGATTTCATAAACGACATCGACGCGATTTTGCTCAAGCGGAACGATCTTCGGCGTCACGGTCGCCGCGAAGCGGCCGCCGCGGCGATAAACCTCGATGATGCGCTGGACGTCGGCTTGCGCTTTCGCGCGCGTGAAAACCGAGCGCGCCGTCAGCTGTACTTCCTTCGTGATCTTGTCTTCCTTGACCCGGCGATTGCCCTCAAGGATCACGCGGTTGACGAGCGGATTTTCCTGGACCTCGATCAGCAGCGAATTGTCCGGCTGCACCTGCATCGCGACGTCGGCGAAAAGACCGGTGTTGAAGAGCGTCTTGAGGCCGATATCGAGGAGCCGCGCATCGGCGCGATCGCCGGGATTGACGACAAGGTAGGACGCGATCGTTTCCGGCTCGATGCGCTGATTGCCGCTGACGCGGATCGCCTGGATGATCGGCGCTTCGCCTTCCGCAATCCCGAAATCAGGGGCCGCCGCAGGCGGCGCTTCGGGCGCGTTCGCTTGCGCCTCGGCGCTCGCCGATTGCGCGGCCGCGACGCCGCAAGGCCCCAAGGCGGCAAATAAGATAGCGCCCGCGGCGCCGACCCTCGACCGAATGATACGCATGCCGCCGACCTAGCCTTTGACCGCAAAAAAACTGGAGATGTCGTTCCAGGTTACAAACAACATGAACGACGCCAAAAGGACGATTCCTACCCTGAAGCCAATGGCCTGCGCCCTCGCCCCCAGTGGTTTCCCGGCCGCGGCTTCGTAGGCGTAGTACATAAGGTGGCCACCGTCCAGAACCGGAATCGGCAGGAGATTGAGAAAGCCGATCGACACCGAGACGATCCCGGCCAGATTGATGAAGTTGGCGACGCTGATTTTCAGCTTTGTGAGGAAGTCGAGCGGTTCCGCATCGATCTCGCCTGCAAAGCCGGAAAGCGCGGATTGGCCGGCATATTGGGCCATTTTGATTGGGCCGCCGAGCTGCTTGGCGTCCTCCTTCCCGCTCACCAGTCGCCACAGGAATTTTCCCGTCGAATGAATGATCTGCCAGACCTGTTTGACGGCGGCGCCGAGCGCTTCTGCCGGCCCGAATCGCACAAAGCTGACCGCGGTCTGGTCGCCGACAATCCCGAGAACGCCCATCTCGGCCTTGTTGCCGAAAGCGTCCTCGATTTCCTGCCGGCGCGGCGCGGCGTCGATCATCAGGGTTTCGCCGCTCCGGTCGACTTCGAATCGCAGGGTCTCGCCGCTGTTCAGCCGGATCATGACGGCGAGGTCGGTAAATTGCGCGATCTGCCGTCCGTCAACCGACACGATCCGGTCGCCGGGGAGAAAGCCGGCCTCTTCCGCCGCTGAACCCGGCTGGATCGCGCCGACCTTCGGCTCGCTCACAAAGGCGCCGAATGTCATCAGCAGACCGGCGAAAATGACGACCGCCAGAATGAAATTCGCGAAAGGTCCGGCGGCGACGATCAGCGCGCGCGCCCAGACCGGCTTGAAATGATAACAGACGGCGCGCTCCTCAGCGCTCATGCCGCGCCCGACTTCGTGTTCCTTGCCCGGCTTTGGGAATTGCGTCGTCGCCGGATGATCCTCACGCTGTTTCTCGGCTTCGACATCGTCACTGGCGTTCGAGGCGGGTCCCGCGTCGCCGAAGAACTTCACATAGCCGCCCAGCGGCAGCATCGCGATCCGCCATTCGGTTCCGTGGCGGTCGCGCCATCGGGCCAAGGTCTTGCCGAAGCCGATCGAAAAGACTTCGACGCGGACGCCAAGCATGCGCGCGACCGAAAAATGTCCGTATTCGTGAAAGAACACGATGATGCAGAGCAAGATGACAAAGGCGATCAGCGTGATCGGCAGCGTCAGCAATGAATCGAAAGAAAATCCGGCGATCGTCATCAGCCCT
>JBGSNB010000588.1:0-4025 GCA_041739835.1 Parvularculaceae bacterium
TTTTCCGCCGGAGCGGTCCGCCGGCTGAGGCCGTATACGGATGAAGGAGGCGCAACGCGCCCGCGCTGCCGACGCGCGGCGGGCGGCGTGTCGAAAGGTCACGAAATCGTGGCGGCGAGGCCTTTGTCTTCGATCCGCCGATCCGATATGATCCCCCCGGGGTCAGGCCGTTTTCGGCCGCGACGGGGCAGGTTGAGGAGAAGACGATGTTCAGGACCATTCTTGCGATCGCAGCCGCGACGACGCTGGCCGGCTGCGCCACATCGACGCCCTATGGGCCGGCGACCGGCAACAATCCCTACGGGTTTTCCGATCAACGCATTGAAGAAAACCGCTACCGCATCGTGTTCCGGGGAAACTCGTCGACGACGCGCGAAGCCGTCGAGACTTTCCTCTTGTACCGCGCGGCCGAACTGACGGTCGAAAGCGGCTTTGATTATTTCATCGTGTCCGAACAGGACACCGAGGCGAACAAGCGCTATTCGGCGTCGCCGAACCCGGCGTTTTTCGGACGCTATTATTACGGCTATGGACCCTATTGCTGCGCGTTCCCCTATTACGCCTATGGCTGGGGCTGGGGGTCGCCCTATGGTCCCGGCGATTATGACGCCCGGGAAATCACGCGCTACACGGCGATCGCGTTCATCACCCTGCACAAGGGAACGAAACCCGCCGACGATCCGCAGGCGTTCGACGCGCGATCGGTGATGGACAATTTGCGATCCTACGTGCTGCAGCAGCCATCCTCCTGAAAAAACCGGCGCCGCATTGCAGCGGCGCCGTCAGGGAGGCAACTTGTTTCGCAGACGCTAGACTGCGCGCAGCCTTTGCGCGGACTTTGCGGCCGGTTCCTGGCCTGCGACGCTGCGTTCATATACGGCGACAAAGCCGCGCGGCGTGTGGCGGATGACGATCGCCCGCTGGCGTCCGACATGGATGGCGGCGCAGACAGCCGGCTTGCGCGGAGATTCGACCGAAACGCCGTCGACAGACTGATCAAGGACGCGCACGAAAAGCGAACCGCCGTCGGGCAGACGGCAGACCATGCGCTGCTCGGCGGTCGGATGGCGCGGCGCCGTGCGGCGGTCGGCGAGGCCGTCCGAGAATTCGGGATTGGCGCGTAACATCAGCTGTTCCGTCAGCAGCGTCCGGCGCCGGCGCGAGAGAATATAGGACAGCGCGAAACCGTCCGGGAAGGTGCGGACGATCCGCCCCTCAATGACGTCGAGCCCCGTCACGTAAATGACAGCGGCGTCGCCCTTGACGGTGCGCGCATCGACCTGAACCGACAGATCGCCCGGCGAGATATTGACCAACCGTCCGTCGAACTCGTCGATGCCGTTGACGATGACGCGCGCCGGGAGATCGAGCGGAATCCGGCGATACCGGCGCTGCTCTGACTTTTTCATTTTCTGTGCCAACACGAAAGCTGCCATGGCGGGGTCAGTGCAGACTATGTGCCGGGGCTCAAACCTTCGCTAAGCCGCCGCATACAAGTTTAGGGGTCTTGGCCCCTATTGCGCGACGCGCCTTGAAGATCGGGGCTTTCGATGGTTAAGGAAGTCTGAGGCGCATTCGGCGCGTCGCGGCGGACAACCGTTCCGCCGCTGCGCGGGAATGCAATCATTGCGCGAAAATGGCACAGCGGATTAGCCTGCCGCGCCAATCCCGGCCGCGTGCGGGGATGCAGGACGCGGCCGATGCGAGGAGGATTTGAGGAATGTTCCGGACGATCGCGATGGGCGGGTTCGCGGCCGCCATGCTGCTGATGTCGCCTTGCGCGCTCGCCGCTGACGACGCCTTCATCTGGCTGGAGGAGATTGAAGGCGAGAAGGCGCTCGATTGGGCGCGCGGGGAAAACGCCCGCTCGCTCCCGGTTCTTGAAAGCGATCCGCGTTTTGCGCCGATGCGCGAGGAAGCGCGGGCGATCCTGACCTCGCCGGCGCGGATACCGACCGGCGCCATCCACAACGGCGCCGTTTACAATTTCTGGCAGGACGACGCGCATGTGCGCGGCGTCTGGCGCCGCGCCGGGGTCGAGAGCTACCGCACGGGCGATCCGGACTGGGAGACGCTGATCGATTTCGATCAATTGGCGAAGGACGAAGGCGAAAACTGGATCAGCGACGGGTTCGTTTGCCTCGCGCCGGAATACCGCCTGTGTATGGTCGAATTGTCGCGCGGCGGCGGGGATATCTCGACCTGGCGGGAATTCGACACCGCCGCGAAGAAATTCGTCGAGGGCGGCTTTGCACTCGGCGAGGCGAAATCGCGCCTCGCCTGGCTCGACGCCGACACCTTGCTGGTCGGCACGGATTGGGGCGCTGATACGCTGACCGATTCCGGCTATCCGCGCATCGTGAAAAGCTGGAAGCGGGGAACGCCGCTTGCGGACGCGGCGCCGGTGTTCGAGGGCGCTCGCGAGGATGTTTCTGTCGCGCCCCATGTCGAACAAGGCGCAGGCGCCGCTTTTCCCTTCATCCTGCGCAGCGTCTCTTTCTTCGAGACCGAATTTCACTATGGCGTTGCGGCGCCGGCGAAACTGCCTTTGCCGCTGAACGCCGATCTTCAGGGCGTCCTTGACGGCCGCGCGATCTTCTTCCTGCGTGAGCCATGGACCCATCAGGACACCGACTATCCGCGCGGATCGGTCATCGCCTATGATCTCGCGGCGGGCGCTGCCGAGCTTGTCTTCGCCGCCAATGAGGCGCAGTCGGTCGAGACCGTCGGCGTCGGCAAGTCGGGCCTCGTTCTGCAATATCTTGAGAACGTCTCCGGCAAGGCGGCGCGCGTCACGCGAACAAAAAACGGCGATTGGAAAGCCCGGGAGATCAAGCTTCCGGAAAACGGCGTCTTGAAGATCGCCTCATCCGGCGGCGGCACGGACGACGCGATGCTGTCGTTTGAGAGCCTGACGACGCCCCTGTCGCTTTATTATGCGGCCGCGAACAGCAAGCCGCGAAAAATCTTCGAAGCGCCCGCGGCGTATGACGCTTCGGGCGTCGTCGTCGATCAGCGCTTCGCCATTTCAAGCGATGGAACGAAGATCCCCTATTTTGTCATGGCGAAAAAAGCCGTTCTCGAAAAGGGCGACGCGCCGACCGTGCAATACGCCTATGGCGGATTTCTCAGCGCGACCCTGCCGGTCTATTATGAAGACCCCTCGCGACCGCAACACGGAGCGCTCGCCGGCAAGCTCTGGGTGTCGCGCGGGGGCGTTCTGGTTCTCTCCAATATTCGCGGCGGCAGCGAATACGGCCCGCGCTGGCATCAGGAAGGATTGAAGCAGAACCGGCAGAAGGTCTTTGACGATTTCATCGCGATCTCCGAGCATCTGATCGAAACCGGCGTAACGACGCCGGAAAAACTCGGCGCGATCGGGCGTTCGAATGGCGGCCTGTTGATGGGCGTCGTCGTCAATCAGCGCCCTGATCTCTACGCCGCCGCCGTCAACGGCGTTCCGCTCTTCGACATGCGGCGCTACAAAAAGCTCGGCGCCGGCGCCTCGTGGGTCGGCGAATATGGCGATCCGGATACGGACGATTGGTCTTACATGTCGGCATGGTCGCCCTATCAGAACCTGGCGGCGGACAAGGAATATCCGCCGGTCTTCTTCTACACCTCGACAAAGGACGACCGGGTCCATCCGGGTCACGCGCGCAAGGCGGCGGCGAAGCTGAAATCCTTCGGCCGCGACTATTTCTATTATGAGAACATGGAAGGCGGCCATGGCGGGACTTCCAACCAGGAGCAGCTCGCCTACCGGATCGCGCTCGAATACGCCTATTTCGCGCGGCGATTGATGGCCGGCGCAGAATAAATGCGCCTGCGCGCGCTCATTGCGGCGGCTGCTTTGTCGGGTGTCGCGCCGGCCGCCGCCGAAGAGCCGCCTCTGGCGAGCGAGGACGAACTCGCCGAAGCGATGGCGATTCTGGTCGAGTGGACAGAAGCGTATCGGGCGGGCGATTACGCCGCGCAATGGCGCCTGACCGACCGGCGCATTCGGCGCTGGCATGATCGCGGGC
>JBGSNB010000610.1:0-2838 GCA_041739835.1 Parvularculaceae bacterium
CGCCGCCGAGGCGCGTTCGACCGCAACCTTGCGGTCGCGCACCGCGCCGCAGATCGTCTGCATGCCGTGCCGCAGCTCCTCGACCGGATCATAGGCGAAGTCGGGCGAAGCGAGCATGCGCCGGATGAAGTCGTAATAGCCGACCGAGCGCTCGCCGACGACGAAATCGCCATAACGCCAGTCCGCATCCGGCGTCGGCCGGTTGCCGATGAACTGCTCCATCGAATAGCTCGCGATCTCGGCGTTCTTCGCGGCCTTCATGCGTCCGCCCGTAAAGGAGCCGTCCGCCTGCTGGCGCGCGCCGTCGAGCCGGATCGGGCGCCAGGCCTTGAGGCCGGCGCCGAGATCGGGCTTTGACCGCAGGAAATTCGCGCCATAGGTGGTGCGCGTCACCGAGCGGTCCGGGTGCGAAGCGATGACAAGGATGCGACCGTCGTCGAGGATATCGTAGACGATGCCGACATGGCCGTAGATGTCATAGGCGAGAATGCCGGGACGCACCGCCTCCCGGTCGATCTTCACCGGATAGAAATCATCGAACAGCGGCCCTTCGCCATTGTCGGGGTGGGTGCGGAACATGGCGGTCGACACTTCGCCGCCGATCCGTCCGATATATGTCGACGCCGAGACGGGTTTGGCGCCGACCGCGTCGCGGCGGGCGGCGACGAGATTGCCGTTCGACGAATAGCGGAGATCTTCGGGCTTGCCATCGGCGGTCCGCATCGCATTCTGATAGGAGAACGGCAGCCCGTTTTTCCACGCGAAATAGGCGCGCAGCACATAGGCCATGTCGGCGCAATCGCCGGTGAATTCCGGATCCTTCGGGTCGTAATAGGGGTTGGCGGCGACCGCGAGGCAGGATTCGAGCGAAGAACAGGTCGAGCGCCCGATCGCCTGCACGAATTCGGAATAGCGATCCTCGTCGGCTTCGCTCCATTCCGTCTTCACGATTCGCCAGGCGTCTCCCGTGTTGACGGCCTCGGCCGCCGCCGTCGAGGCGAGCGCCAGCGCCGCCAATCCGACGGTCGCCGCCCCCGCCCTGCGCGCGAATCCCCTGCCAGTCATGACTTGACGTTAACCGCTGATTAACCGGCGCGGTAGGGGATCAGGCCCAAAAAACCGGCCCGCGCGGGGCCGGTTTTCGCGCGGCGGTTGTAATCGGCGTCCCTTCCGGGGCGCCGTAAGGAATACGGAATTTTCAAGTCTGGCGCTCTGGAAATCGAATGACGATTTCCAGGAGGAGTTGGGCGAGGGAGGCAATGATGGAAGCATTCGGCCTGTTTTCGATCGCGCTGGTCGCGCTGTCGATTTTCATCCTGTGGTCGACGGTCAAGATCGTTCCGCAGGGATATCAGTTCACGGTCGAGCGTTTCGGCCGGTATGTGAAAACAATCAAGCCGGGGCTGCACCTGCTGACGCCGTTCGTGGATCGGATCGGTCGGCGCATGAACGTCATGGAGCAGGTGCTCGACATCCCGCCGCAAGAAGTGATCACGCGCGACAATGCGAATGTGTCCACCGACGCGATCGCTTTCATCCAGGTGATGGATCCGGCCGCCGCGGCCTATGAAGTCACCAATCTCAATATCGCGATCGCCAATCTGGCGATGACGAATATCCGCACCGTGATCGGCTCGCTCGATCTCGATCAGGTGCTGTCGAACCGCGACGACATCAATGAGCGGTTGCTGCGCGTCATCGATGCGGCGACGCAGCCCTGGGGCGTCAAAGTGACCCGCGTTGAAATCAAGGATCTGTCGCCGCCGGCGGACATCACCGAAGCGATGGCGCGCCAGATGAAGGCCGAGCGCCTGAAGCGCGCCGAAATTCTCACCGCCGAGGGCGAGAAGCAATCGGCGATCCTGCGCGCGGAGGGCGAAAAGCAATCCGCGATCCTGCAGGCGGAAGGCCGCAGGGAGGCCGCGTTCCGCGATGCCGAGGCGCGCGAGCGCGAAGCGGAAGCGGAGGCGAAAGCGACGTCGATGGTGTCGGAAGCGATCTCGCGCGGCGACGTCAACGCGATCAATTATTTCATTGCGCAAAAATATGTCGCGGCCTTCGAGAAGCTGGCGACGTCGCCGCAGCAAAAGACCGTCATCGTGCCGGCCGACATGTCGGCGCTGATCGGCACGATCGCCGGCGTCGGCGCGCTGGCGCAGGACGCCTTCGACAGGGGCCGCGATCGCGGCGGCTCCGTTCCCGCATCGCGCTAGGGAGGGCGACATGGTTGAATTTCTCCAGTCAATGCCGTTCTGGTACTGGTTCGTGCTCGCGATCATCCTGCTGATCGTCGAGATTTCGACAGGCACGACCTATTTCCTGTGGCCCGCCGCGGCGGCGACCGTCGCCGGCTTTGCGGATCTGTGGCCTTTGGACGGGCAATGGCGGCTGCAATTGCTGATCTTCGCGGTGATCACGGTGGTGCTGACGGTCTTCGCGACGCCGAAAGTGAAACCGTGGTTGCAGAAGAGTCAGAAAGACCATCCTAATCTCAACGAGCGCGGCGCGCAGAAAATCGGCGCGCGCGTCAAGGTCGAGGAAGCCTTCGCGTCAGGCCGCGGCCGCGTCCGTTTTGCCGACTCGGTGTGGGCCGCGCAAAGCGAGAAGGGCGAGAATTTCGCGCTCGGCGCGGAAGTCGAGATCGTCCGCGTCGAGGGCGCCATGCTGTTCGTGAAAGGCGTCTGAGGGCGCGCCTGGAGCGCTGAACCCTCCCTTTCACGCAAGGACGCTCGCGCTTTGCGCAAGCGTGCGTGAAAGCCCTCCCTTTGCAAGGGAGGGGAAGCTTGCGGCGGTCAATCCCTCCCTTGAAAAGGGAGGGCTTGAGACCCGAAATCGCGA
>JBGSNB010000353.1:0-1550 GCA_041739835.1 Parvularculaceae bacterium
GCCTGCGCGCCGAGATCGCGCATCTGGGCGGCGACGAGGCGCTGCAGGCGCTGGCGTCTCGTCTGGCTGAGCACCCTCGACTCGCTGCGGCGGACGCCGGCGCCGTCGATTTCAACCAGGCGGTGATCCCGACGACGCTAAAGGTCGGCGGGCGGCGGTTGTCGCTGTTCTCGACGATCGCGCAATTCGGCTCCGTGCAGGAGGTCGAGGCGAGCGAGATCCGGATCGAACTGATGTTTCCGGCCGATGACGCGACGGCGGCGTTTTTCGAAGAGGCGGCGCGCCGCTAATCAAGCAGCGTCAGCAGGAATTCGACATCCGAAAATCGTCGGCCGCGCCGACCCTGAAGAATGCGCCCGGTCTGGCGCACAATCACCAGCTCTGTGGACGGAATAATGTAGAGACGCTGGTTGCCGGCGCCGGCGGCCATGAAGAGGTCGTCGGGAAGCTCGCCGCGGCGGGGATGGGTGAAAAGATCGCTGGCCTCGCGCATCGTCTTCGAGGCGGCGAGCGTTGCCGGCGCCGGCGTCTCGTTCAGCCACCAGCCGAGCCCGTAAGCGGCGTTGACGGCGGAGCCTTCGAGCATCGCCGCGAAAGCATTGCGATCGACCAGCAGCCTGCCGTCGACGGCGCCGCCCTGCCGGACGAATTCGCCGAAACGCGCCCAGTCGCGCGCCGTGAGATCGGCGCCGGAGGGCAGTTGCGGATTTCCGTCGCGGCCGCGATTCCATTGTGCCGGCTCGATGCCGAGCGGATCGAAAATGCGCGCCTCGAGATAGGCGAGGGCGTCGGCATAGCGCCCGTCCTCGTAATCTGAGAGCTTGCGGCGCATGATTTCGCCAAAGATCTGGAAATTGACCGGTCCATAGTCGAAAGACTCGCCGGGCGTTGCGACGACCGGCAAGGCGATCGCGGCCGCGTAGGTCGGCGGCCGGCCGAGCCCGACCGGTTTGACGCCGCTGGTCAGGTGCAGGATCTCGCGGATGGTGATCGCCGATTTCTGCGGATCGCTCCGCCATTCGACGAGCGTCGCCGACGCTTTTTCGTCAAGCGTCAACAGGCCGTCCTTGACCGCGACGGCGGCGATGACCCCGGAAAAGCTCTTGGTTCCGCTCGCCAGTTCATACGCCGTCTCCAGCGCGCCGCCTTTCGCGTAACGCTCGAAGGCGGTCTTGCCGTCATCGAGGATGAGCAGCGTCACGCCGCCGGTCCGCGCATTGTAATCCGCGGCGTCCTCATATCCGGCAAGAGCGGGCGCCGTGACCGCGATCGACACCGAAAGCGCAAGACAGGCGAGCTGCATGACCATTCTCCCTGAAATCCGTTTGCCGTCACTTCCAAACGGGCGCCGGCGCCGATTCCGTCGCCGACGGATGAAATTGCCATTGCGCTTTTAGGTGCAGCTTGGTGAATGGATCAAGGTTGACGCGAGCCTGTCCTATGATGACCGATCGAACCTTGCCGTCGCGACTGGACCAGACGCTGGTGGAGCGCGGCGCCTTTTCCTCGCGGGCGCGGGCGCAGGGCGCGATCCGCGCCGGCCTTGTGCG
>JBGSNB010000001.1:0-1664 GCA_041739835.1 Parvularculaceae bacterium
GCCTTCCGGCGCGAACGCCGAAGTGCTGGAGGCCGTCGGCCTTTCCGCCGCCGCGATCGCCGCACACGTCAAATCGCTGCTCTAGGCGCATCCGGCCTCGACGCGCTTCAGCCGTTGGTTGAGGCGCTCGATCAGGACGGCCTGGATTTCGACCGTTTCGACGAGACGCTGAATCCATTCGCCGGTCGAAAGCTTGTCGGCGGCGGGATCGAAACGCGCTTCGTTCGGCAACGAGGACAAGTGCCGCTTTTCGCGCCAGTGCGCCGCGTACCCGTCGAGCGTCAACGGGTCTTGCGCGCCGGCGGCGCGCGCCGAAAATTTCCGTGCGCCGCCATGGACGCCGCCTGGCGCCTTCGCATCCCATTTGGCGAGATCGACCGCGCCGTCGAGCGCAGCGTCGAAGACATAACAGGAGAGGAGCGCATTATCGTCATAGACCGCGACCGCATTGAGCGTGCCGGCGCCTTTCGAGCCGCCGGTCGGCGACCCGATGGTGACGCCGCCATCCGTATAAAATCGCGCGCGTTCGTTGCTCGAGATCATCACCCGCATCGCATGCGCGCTGGTCGTGCCGATTTGCGCGATCGCGCCGTTGTCCCATCCAAGATAAACCTGCCCGGAAATATCCGACGCCTCGGCGACAAATCGCGGCGAACTGGCGTTGAGGTTGGTCGTCCTGATATTGCCGCCGCTGGCATGCAGCTTGTCGGACGGCGCGTTCGTGCCGATGCCGACCCGTCCGGTCGCGTTGCTGACGCAGACCCCGGTCGTCCATGCAACGCCGTCTGGGCTGACCTTGACCTGAAGATTGTCATCGCCGGCAAGGCCGATTTCCGCGCGGCCGGACGCGGCGCTCTGGAATAGCAGGCTCGCGGTTTTCGCAGGCCCGCTCTTGTTGATCTTGAGGCGGTGATCGCCCGAGCCGGGCGTCAGATCGTCATGACCGAAATAAGCGGCGTCCGATTTGACGGCGAGCCTGTTCGTCGCGTCGGCGGTCGTATTGACGCCGAATTGCGGCGCCATTTCCGAAGCGCCGCCGGAAAACGCGCTCCACGCGCCCGACGAATAGCGCGCGAACGCGCCCTCATCCGCGACATAAGCGAAATAGCCTTCCTCGGGCGCGATTTCGATCCATGCGCCATCCTGGAAGACGGCGATGGCGCCCGCCTGAAAACCGCTCCACGTCGCGCCGCTGGCGCCGGCGGGAATGATATACGCGTCGCCGTCGCCCAGCGCCGCCGGTTCAGCGGCGAGACTGCGCGATGCAACGCGCAGCTGCACCAGGGCATCGAGGCGACGCAAGCTCTCGTTCACGGTGACATGTTTTTGCGCCTGTTGCGGCGCTAGGTAAGGGAGCGACAGGCGTGGTGAAAAATCCATGAAATGCCCTTTGCTGGCGATTGACCGGCGAACATCGTAAGGGCGTCGGCGAGGGGTCGGACAAGTTTGCAGGAGCGCGGCCATTATGGTTAATGATTAACCATGTTCCGTAGGCGTCCTGTCTCAAGTGATTGATCTTGCTGCGCCCTCTTTCTCCTGAATCTCACGGAACTTCGGAGCAATCTTGTCCGCAGGAAAATGGTCCAGAAACGCCCTGGAGTTGCTGACGAATTTCCCCATCACGAAGCTGGACTCTTGCAGGGCTGCCAACACTTCGTCTGCCA
>JBGSNB010000034.1:0-2062 GCA_041739835.1 Parvularculaceae bacterium
GAAGATCGAGAACATCAAGGTCAGGAACGCCGGCGCGACCAGCGCGAATTCGACCGCGGTCGATCCCTTCTTGTCCCTTACGAGGCGCATCGGACATTTCATGGCGCGGCGCTCCTATCGGCTGACATGGAGCTGCGCGATATTCTGCGCGATGTCCGCAAAGACGCGCTTCAGCGCCGCGCCGTCCTCGGCGAGATAGGCGTGATTGGCGCTGGTCGCGCAATTCGTCATCAGATCGCGCGCATTCTGGTTGTCGACGATCTTGAAGCCGACGGTGTAGACGATGACGCCCTCGCCCTTCATGCTCTCGCAGAGCTCTTCCGACTGGTCGAAAGAATGGCCGTTCTGGGCGTTGCAATTGATTTTGTCGCCGTTGCTGCCGCTGCCATTGGTCGATGACTGGCTGATGACGCCGTTGCAATAGGAACTGTTGTATTCGCCGTCGGTCATGATGACGACGCTCTTGGCGACGTCGTCATTATAGTCGGCCGGTGCGCTGTCGCCGGTGAAGATCGAGGCGAAATTCGGCGACACCGCATACCAGCCCCAGCCGACCCCGATATGGCCGCCGGTCGAGCCGCCGGCGGTGAGAGCATTGATCGCGTCATGCGCGGTGTCGCGGTCGCTGGTGAGCGGCATCACTTCAGGTGCGGTGCAGGGATTGTTCGAGCCCGCATAGACATAGCCGAGACGCGCGCTGGCGGGACCGACATCCGTATAGGCATTCCCGCCGGTCCGCTCCGATGCGCAGGTCGAGACGCGGAAGACCTTCTGAGTGTTCGCCTGGCTCGTGAAGAACTTGTACTCACAGCCGGTGTCCGTGCAGAAGGCGGTCCCGCCGCTTGCATATGCGCTGTACCTGCGGCCGTCGACATTCGAGCCGAAAGTGTCTTGCAGTTCGAAGGTATCGGCGGTCGGACGCCTGACGCGGAAGGGCTTGTTGTTGAGTTCCGTCATGCCGTTGACGCCAGTGATGTAGACGATCTGGTTGTTCGCAAATCCGTGGCCGGTCGCAGTGACGACGACCGGGCGCGCCCGCGTCGCCGCGGTGATCGAGACGCCGGGCTCGACCGGGCCGCGGACGCTCTGTGCATCGGCGCCGAGATTAACCGCCATACCGTAAGGCACGATGGCCACTTTCGAATAGAAATCGCTCTGGTCGTCGCGGATGAGCACATCGACGAATTCGTTCGCCGCCGCCTTGAGGTCGGTCATGCGACCCTCGGAATTCATCGAACCGGTGGTATCGAGGACGAGCGCGACCTCAGTGTCGCCGGTCGCGGCGCGGGTGATTTCCGTATTGGTCGTCATCGACAGCGTTTCGAACTGGGGCCCGGAATTGCCGAGCAGGTCGGCGCCCAGATGCAGCAAAAGGGTTCTCAAATCGCCCTGCGCGGTCGGCGTGATCGTCGTATTGTTGATGTCGAAGTCGACTGACAGCCCCTCGATCACCGATTCATGCCGGAAATTCTCGTGGAAGAAGTCGCGGCCATATTGCTTGAGATAGGCCTCGCGCTCGGCGTCGCTGAGATTGCGGATCTCCGGGCCGTTGATCGCGTCGAGCTGCGCGATCGCAAGGCCGGAGGCGTCAAGCGATTCAATGAGGTCCGCCCGGACCGCGTTGTACCTGGCGAAATCGACAGCGCCGCCGGCGAACAGCACCAGCAGCACAAAGGTGAAGGCGAACATGATCGCGATGTTGCCGTCGCGGTCGCAGAGAAAGCGCCCCATTCTGCGCATAAGTCTCTCCTTCAGTACAAATTCGATCGACGTCCTTCGCCGGATCGTTCTCCCGCCGTGTTTTTCTGTTGTTGAACCCTTTATTAGAGAGCTGTCATTGACGAGGCGTTAGTAAATGCGGTTACGCTCTACTGAAGACGGTCAGGAGAATTGTCTGGAAGACGCGGCCCAAGCCTCGGAAATCGCCGGCCGGCGCGGATCCGGCGCCCGCCTTGTCGCCGCAGCGCGCGATATGCGGTCACGTTTTCTTGATATGCTGGCGCCGCCGCTCTGCCCGATCTCGAATGAGGCGGTCGCGGCGCCGGGCTTTCTCTCGGCGGCC
>JBGSNB010000047.1:0-7742 GCA_041739835.1 Parvularculaceae bacterium
CGCCGCCGACGCCATAGGCGGCGGAAATCAGCGAACGCCCGAGCAGCGGCGCGGCGATCAGCGACAAGGGCAAAACGCCGACGATGGCGGCGCCGCGACGCGCAACCAGCCGGAAATTGCGGCAATGATAGGCATCGGCGACGGCGTCGAGCCATCTGAGATCATGGAAAAGCGTCGCGTCCGGCCGCGCGTCGACGTAATTGTTCCATTCGCCGCGTTCCGCCGCATCGAGTTCTGCGATGACGAGATTTTCCATGTCGTCAGGCCGCCGCAACGCGTAAAGGCTCCAAGGCGAGCGCCTCGTCGATGCGTCCCCAATGGAATTCGCCGAGCAGTCGCTCCAGCTTTTCCTGCATCCTGTCGAGATTGAGGTAATGGCGAAACCGCGATTTCGCCGAGGCGTCAGCGATGCGCGGCTGATCGACGTCGATTTCCCACGGATGGAAGTAAAAAATCGCCGGACCGTCGATTGACGCCGCCGCCTTCTTCAAGAGCAGCGCCGACATCGCATAAGGCGCTGCGCGGAACCAGCCGCCGCCGGCGCAACTGACGCGGCGCCCGAGGAATTCCGCCGTCGCGACCGGCGCTTCGATCACGCCGTCCAGAAGACGCGGCGAGCGCGGCGCGCCCGCATCGCCATATTGATCGTGCGCGATCGGATGCGAACTCGATGAATAACGATGTCCGGCCTCGGCAAGGATCTCATGGGCCCATGGGGTGCGGCGATCGATCGAGAAGCCGGCCGCGCGATAGCCGGTCACCGCGACGCCGGCGATGTCCTCAAGGATCGTCCTGGTGCGGACGACGTCCTCGCGGAACATATCCGGCGACTGGTCAAATACCTTTCGATGATCGTAGCCGTGGCTCGCCAGCTCATGGCCGCGCGCGACAATTTCCCGGACGAGCGCCGGCGCGCGCTCCGCGACCCAGCCAAGCACGAAAAACGTCGCCTTCGCGTCATGCCGGTCAAAAAGATCGAGAACGCAGCGGGTCGCAGCATCTACGCGCGAAGGCCGCGCGTCCCAGGTCGACCGTTCAATCACGTCCGAAAACGCCCAGACCTGGTAATAATCTTCGACATCGACGGACATCGCAAAGCGCCGCCGCGGATCGGTCGATCGAGCGTACGCATTTTCCGTCGCAGGCATAAATCATCCGGCCGGCGGCTGGCGCCAGGCGTTCTGGAACTCGACCAGCAGGGATTCGGCGCGGTCAAGACTCGCCGCGATCTGCACGCGGCGCTTGCGGCGACGGCGATCGATTTCCGTCAATTGACGCCGCAGGCGCCCGACGCTGTCATGCGCGCGCTTTAGTTCATCGCGCGTGTCATTGATCGATTTGACGACGGAGCTGCGCCACGCTTCGCCATCGCCAAGGTTCGCAGGCGGCTCATCCGGCGCCGGGCGGACGCTCCTGTCAATCTCCGCGTCGAGATCGCCGAGGTCGGACCGATCGAATGCAAAGCGCGAAGGCCGCGCCGCCGCGATCGCGTTGGCGACATCGTCGAGCGTAGCGGGTTTTGGCGGGCGAGCCTCATCTTCGTCCGTTTGCGGCGCATCGCTCCTGGCGCGGCGAAGTCGATCGAACACGCTTCCGGCGGCCGACGGCGTTTGGTCCAGATCGCTTGCCGGCGCAGCATCTTTGATATCGACTTCTGGCGGGACCTCAGCGGCGATCGGGGCGTCTATCTGCAGGACGGCCGGCTCAGCCGAATGCGCCGCTTCGGTTGACGCCGGCGCTTCCTCCGGCGCTGGCCCGAGTTGTTCGGCGGAAAGGTCGGCAAGCACGGAATTGACGATGTCGGCGGTCACCTCATGCTTCTTTTCAACCGAGCAGTGAAGCAGAACGCGATTGCAGAGTTTGTGAATCCTGCGCGGCAGCCCGCCGGTCGCGGCGAAGATCGCATCGTGGGCGTCCGCAGCGATTTTCGGATCGCCGCCCCAACCGACGCAGGCGAGCCGGTGCTCGATATATGCTTTTGTCTCCTCGCGCGTCATCGGTTCGAGATGGTAGGTCGCGATCACCCGCTGGCGCAATTGTTCAAGATCGCCGCGCGCCATCGTATCGCGAAAATCGGGCTGGCCGACGAGGAATACCTGAAACAGCGGCGTGCCGTCATAATTGAGGTTCGACAAAATGCGCAGCTCTTCGAGGGTTTCCAGCGGCAGGCTCTGCGCCTCATCGACGACCAGCAGGACCCGTCGGCCGTGATTCAACTGGTCGAACAGGAAATCCTCAAACGCTTCGATATTGGCGGTTTTGCCGGCGCCGACCGCTTCGATCCGGAACGCCGAGAGCACATGCGACAATAACTGGTCCGGCGCGAGGTTCGGCGTCAGCAAATTTGCGGCGAGAACATTCGACCGGTCAAGTTGGTCGAGGAGATGCCCGATCAGCACCGACTTGCCGGCGCCGATCTCCCCGGTGATGACGATGAAGCCTTCCGCCTGGCGCAGCCCGTAATGCAGGTAGGCCATCGCCTTGTTATGGCTCTTCGAGCCGAAAAAGAATTTCAGGTCCGGCGCAAGCCGGAACGGAGAGCCGGAAAAGCTGAAATACGCCTCGTACATTCTCTAGAATTCCAGCTGGACCCCCGCGGTGACGCTGTTCTCGCCGTATTCGAGCGCCGCATTCTGCGCGAAGCGTTGCGTGTGCGCGTATTCGCCGAACGCGGACACGTTCTTGTAGACGCGGTAGGCGATGCCGAGGCGCGCGCCGAGCGTATTGGTGCTGCCGTCGAAATTGACGAGGCTGCCGCAGGCGAGCGTTCCGTCAAATCCCGGAATGGTCGTGTCAAACCCGAAGAGCGCGGGATCAAGCAGGCAGGAGGTCAGGTTCGATGTCGAATCGACATGCCGGTAGAAGGCGTTGGCGTAGCCGGACATCCGGCGCGAGATCGCGCGCTGCGCGCTGAGGCCGGCGCCATAGGTCTCGATCTGGCGGAAGCCGTAATCCGTGTCCTGATAATTGGCGTAGGCGGCGAGGGTCGTCCGCCCGAAATCGCCGGAGAGCTGCGCGCGCGCCGAGTTCGAGACGCCGAGGCCGATTTGCTGCGACCCGACCCGGTTGCGCGAAACGCGCGTCAGCGCGTCGATGACGCCGCTGGCGTCGCCGGTCCCGCCGTCCCTCAAGGTTTCGACAAAGTCGAGCGTCCGCCGCTGCAGCGCTTCATATTGCGTGGCGGAAGACTGCGACCGCGTCTGGAACGAGCGGTCGGCGCTCAAGCTGAAGGTGACTCGAGACGAAAGATCGTACTGGACGCGCGCATTGATGAAGTCGTCATCGTAGCGCCGGCCGTACTCGAGACGTATGTCGGTCTTGCGGCCCGGCTGGGCGCGAAATCCGGCGCGCCAGAAGACACCGGTCAACATATCCTCCGACAGGAAGCTCGCCGGCGCAGTCGTGTTGACGTCGTCATAGCCGGCCGCGCCGGTGACCGCGAAACGCTCGGTCAGGGCGAATTGGACGTCGCCGAGAACGGTTCCCTGTTCATATTCGATATCCTGCAGGACCGCCGAGCCGTAATCGCGCGTCTTGTTGCCGTAAGCGGTCACGCCGACGCTGAGGCGGTCAAACGCGTTGCCGGTATTATAGGTCGCGACGACTTCCTGCGTGCGCGAGTCGCCGTCGAAATTGGCGCCGAACGGATTAGAGCGATTGCCGTCGAGAAAAACCTGGCTGAACCGGTAGCGCAGCTCCGCCGCCGAGCCGTTCGGGAACCGGCGATTGAGGTAAGGGCTGACCGCGAAATTGTGCACGTTGACGCGCTGGCTGCGACCGGCGTTCACATTCTGTGAGAAACGCGCATTTTCGCCGGCGAGCTGGCGCGATGACGACGCGGCGACATCGACGTAGAAGAGATTGTCCGCGACGGTCGCGGTGCCGACGGCGCCGACGTCTTGACTGGCGACAAGCTCGCCTTGGTCGGTCAGGTAGGAAACGTCAAGGCTGCCGTCGATGATGCCGGTGAAGCGATTGCCGGAATAGACTGCGCTGCCGTTTGCGCCGATCGAGGCGGCGAACTCGTCGTCGCCAAAGCCGCTCGGCGCAAGCTGGATGTTGTCGGTGTAGGAAACGCGCGGCCCGACCGAGAGCCCGTAGCCGAAATAGCTGTTGCGGAATTTCAACTGCGCTTGCGGGCCGGTGTCTTGCTGCTGGGCAAGGGCGGCGGCGTTGCTCGCGGCGACGCCGGCGGCGGTCGCCAGCAGGATCGACCTGATCTTGCGAAGCGGCGTGGTCAACAGGCGGTTGCGGTTGGTATGCATTGGATTATCCCCTTTCCGGCGCTGCGGACGGCGCGTCCCCAGTCTCCCCGGCGCTTTTCTCATAATACTCGTAAGCCGCATAATGCGACCCTCCGGCCGGCACTAGACACCGATTCAAGAGAAGGCTCACATTCGAATTAAGTTCAAGCAATTCGTCGAGGGCGCCGGCGATCGCCGGCTGGGGAGTCGAATCGGCTTCGATGACGAAAACCACTTCATCGGCATGCCGGGCGAGCGCAATCGCCTCGGTCGTCGCCAGCATCGGCGGGGCGTCGATCAGGATGAGGCCGTCCGGGCAAAGGGCTGACAGACTGGCGAAAAACCGCTTGGCTTCGAGCGAGCCGAAGAGGTTGGTGGCGTTGGGCGCGGGCGTTCCTTCGCCGATAAAGGTCAGCGGCAAGCCATTGACCTTGATGCTGACCGCCGACAAGGGGGTGGACGGGTCCTTCAGCAGGTCGGTCAGACCTTTTTCAGGCGGCAGATCGAAATAGGACCGCAGGCGCGGCCGCGCCGGATCGCCGTCGATCAGGAAAACCGGCAGCCCTTCCTCAAGGGCGAGGCTGAAGGCCAGATTGACAGCCGAGAAGGACTTGCCTTCGCCGGGCCGGGTCGACGTGAACAAGATGAGATTGCGATGGCGCCCGCCCGCCTGAAACTGACGGCGGTCGCGACCGGCGCGCTGGAGAAAGCCGACGCGCCGCAACAACCGGCGTTTGATCGCCCGAAGCTCGAAGGCCTGCGCCTCCTCGCGCGCCGCTGGCGTGAAGACGCCCATCGCCCGCAGGTGGTCGAAGTCGGCGTCAATGCAGCGCGCCTCCGCCAACGACACGACCTTGTCGACGTTCGCGGGCGGTACGCCAGATGCGGCATCCTCGATCGCGCGTTCGATCAGTCCCATTTTGAGCCGCTCCTATTGCGACCTGACCGCCTTCATGGGGCCATCACCGGCAATGCTTGCAGTTGCGGCGCCGTCGAAGGGGACCGCAGGGAGGCGAATCACTTCCCAGTAGACATAGAAGGCGGCGACCATCGCGAGGGCGGCCGCGGCGCCGACGAGCCGGCGCAAGTCACGACGTCGTTCAGCGACGACCGCCTTCGATCCGATTTCACTAAGCCCGCCCAGCACCGGCAATCCAAAGGCGCTTTCAAGATCGGCGGTCTGCGAGAAAGATTTCTGCATCCAGGTGATTGCGGCGGCGGCAGCAACGCCCGCCCCGATCGCGGCAAGGCAGACAAACGCGATCAGCATTACCCGGAAATTCTGCGACGCCGGGATGAGCGAGACCTGCGGGCGCTCGAAAATCCGGTAGGCAACGCCCTGGGCGCCGGCGCCGAGATTGTTGGTGATCGACAGCCGGTCGCGGCGTTCGATCAGTTCCTCGTAATTCTTGCGCGTCTGCTCATAATCGCGCTCGATCCGTTGAAGGTCGGCGACGACGCGGGGCGCCTGCCCCATGGTGACGGCAATGGTGTCAAGATCGGCGCGCAGTCGCGTCTGGCGTTCCCGAAGGCCGGCGACCAGATCCAGGGCGCTGCGCAATTCGGCCGCGAGACGCCGGTATTCGGGATTTGACGGCAGCGCGCCGTCGCCCGCCTGCAGCTGGTCGATGCGCGCTTTCAGCGCCTGAATGTCGGGATAATTCTCCTGATACTGGCTCCGAAGCGTCGCCAGTTCGACCATCAGGCGATCAAGTTCCGATCCCGACGATGTCGATTGCGTCGTCGCCAGAAGATTGCGCGTCGACGCCACGCGGCGTTCCGCCAGCGCCAACTCGTCTGTAATGCGCGAGAGATCCGATTCGATCAGGTCGCGGCGCCGATCATTGCCCCCGACCAGCGCAAGCTCTTCCGCATGCAAGCGGCGGAACGCCGCCGCTTCCTGTTCTTTCGCGGTCAGCCTCTCATCGAAGGCGGCGATCTCTGCATTGAGGCGTTTGCGGGCGTCTTCATTCTCGGAGATGCTGGCGCCGAGATCTTGCTCGATCAGCATGTTCAAGGCGGCGTCGACGACATTGCGTGCGATTGTCGGATCGGAATGCTTGTAGTTGATGACGAAGTACATTTCCTGCGGGCTGGAGATGGTGATCTGCCCGGCGACCCAGTCAATCAGCCGCTCCATCTGCGCCTGCCGCTCGCGCGGCGCGGTCGCCGTGACCTCCTTGTCGAGGCCGGCGCGGTAAATGATTTCTTCGACATTCGGCCGGGTCAGAAGCTGGAGCTTCATGACTTCCACGCGCTTTTCATAATTCGGGCGCGCGGTGACGCCGTTCATTACCGGATCAAGCACGGTTTCGGTTTGCACATAGACAACCGCGCCGGATTCAAACCTGTCGGGAACGAGCCAGAGGGCGAACAGGCCAAGAAGCGCCGCAATCCACGTCACCGTCGCGACAACCCATCGACGGCGCCAAAGGCCGACGCCGTACCGGACGATCGGTTTTGGCAGATCCGCGATATCGAATTGCAACGCCATACCGCCAGACATCCACTCAACCATCAACTCGAAATCGGGCGCCGCAAACGCTCGCGGCGCCCGCATGACGTCCCTAGAAAATGCTTTCCGGGATCAAGATGACGTCGCCCGGCAGCACCGGGACATTCGCCGAAATATTGCCTTTGCGCAGAAGGTCGTCGAGGCGGAGCCGATAGGACTGACGCTCTTCGCCCTTGCCGCGGATCAGCACGGACTTGTTGCCGGCCGCGAATTCGGTGAGGCCGCCGACCGCGACCATGACATCAAGAACGGTCATGCCGGACTGGTAAGGCAGCGCGATCGGCTGCGCCGCTTCGCCGAGCACACGCACCTGCTGGTCGAAGGTCGAGGTGAAATTCGAGACGATCACCGACACCTGCGGCGAAATCACATATTGGCTGAGAGATTTCTCGAGGTCCTTGGCGAGCTGGGTCGGCGTCTTGCCGGAGGCGACCATGTCCTCGACGAGCGGCGTCGAAATGCGACCGTCAGGGCGCACCGTGACCTTTGTCGACAGCTCCGGCGCGCGCCAGACGAAGACTTCAAGCTGATCGAGCGGGCCGATCAGGTAATCGGGCGACGGCGCGGCGGCGACAGCGGCGCCTTCGGTCCCCGCCGTGGTCGAGGAGAGCTGCTCTGAACTCAGCACCTGCCCCGAGGTGCAGCTGGCGAGAAAAGCCGCGGCGATAGCGGCGGCGAGAGTGCGCATGATCATCGAATTGGCCTCATTCTTTCCTGGTAGGTTCCCCTCGCGGCGGCCCCGCCGCGAATCGCCGTCACCCTAGACGCCCAGCAAGTTCTTTGCCATGCCGACTAGGCCTGAGAACGCGAGATGTTTGCCGGGTTTTAACCTAGAAAGTTGCGCGGATTTCCGGCGATTTTGCCGGCATATCGGCGGCGTTCCGGCGGCGCGCGAGTTCGGCGAGCAGGGACGCGGCTTCGCCTGCCCGCCCAAGTCGGGACATTTCCGCGAGATAGGCGGCCGCGATTTCCGGGCGCGCAGC
>JBGSNB010000371.1:0-2706 GCA_041739835.1 Parvularculaceae bacterium
ATCATGGGGTTGAAGATCACATCGTCCACCGCTTGCTTGCCCGAAACGCGATGCGCGTGTCGGCGGCGCGGACGAAATAGGGGTGAAGGCCAAGGCCCGCCGGCATCATCGTGTCGCCGGCGTTCGTGAGTGCGAGCCTGACCGTCAGGCCGTCTCGCGTCAGGCGGAAATCCTGGGTCGCCGCATAAGCGAAGGGAAAACCTCCGGGCGCGCGACCGTCGGACGCGATCCGGCATGCGACGCGATCCTCCGTATGCGTCACGACCTCCCACGCGCTGACCCAGCCCTCGCCGTGCAAAGGATGGTCCGGCGCGCAATCCGGCAGGGTGGGTGCGATTTCATGGCGGACGCCGCCGAAGACCAGCCCGTCATAAAGGCGTCCGAACCACGGAACGCAGGGAAACGCCGCGGCGTTTCGCGGATCCGCCGCCGTCTCGGCAAGATGCGCCGCCCTCAATATCTCCCCCTGCCGGTCGCGAAGCGACAAGAGTGCGCCGCCATGATCCGGAGCGATCTCGCAGGCATAGCCCTCCGCCGCAATCGATAGGGCGCCGACGCTCATGCTCAAAGGCATTCGTCGTAGAGCCCGCATTGAAGCGCGACATAATGGATCATCAGCATGGATAGCGCCCATGAGAGGGACGCCAGTCCCGTCGCCATATCGATGAAGCGAAAGCCGGATTTCGCGACGCCGATCAGCACCAGCGCGATCTGGATGCAAAAGACCAGAAGCAGGATGTAAAACGCCGCGGTCCGGCTGGTGTCGACGGCGCTGAAATCGACGAAGCCGAACGCGTCGAGCGCCGAAAGCAGGCCGGCGCCTGCGGCCTGTCCGACCAGCGCGACCATGATCGCCAGCGCCATGAAGCTGACCCCGCGCGCCCGTTGTGCGAACCCGCGCATGATCGATCTGAAGATTTCCCGGATCGTCGACACCATCGCCCCCTGCGCGAGCCTCGACCTTATCATGAGACCGCGGCGGACGCAGCCTCAATAGGTGCGTTTTTTCGGTTCGATATAAGCGATGTCGTCCGTCAGCGTGTAGTCGTGCACCGGCCGATAATCGATAGTCGCCTTGCCGTTCGAGAACCAGGCGGCGGTGTGCTTCATCCAGTTGGCGTCGTCGCGCTCGGGATGGTCCTCGCGCGCATGCGCGCCTCTGCTCTCCTTGCGGTTCGCGGCCGATTCCATCGTGACGATCGCCTGCGCGATGAGATTGTCGAATTCAAGCGTCTCGACAAGGTCCGTGTTCCAGATCATGGCGCGATCGGCGACGCCGATATCGGGGAGCCCGTCATGGACCTTGCGAATGAGCGCGCGGCCTTCCTCGAGCACCTCGCCGGTGCGAAAGACGGCGCAATTCGACTGCATGATTTTCTGCATGTCGGCGCGCAATTTCGCGGTCGGCGTGCCGCCTTTGGCGTATCTGAAGCGGTCCAGACGCGCCAGGGCGTCTTCGCCGGCGCCCTTCGGCAGCGGCCGCGCGGCTTCGCCCGCTTTGACGACCTCGCCGCAACGAAGGCCCGCCGCGCGTCCGAACACGACAAGGTCGATGAGCGAATTCGATCCGAGGCGATTGGCGCCATGAACGGAAACGCAGGCGGCTTCGCCGATCGCCATCAGGCCCGGCACGACCGCGTCCGCATTGTCGCCGCGCTTGGTCACGACTTCGCCGTGATAATTCGTCGGTATGCCGCCCATATTGTAGTGGACCGTCGGCAGGACGGGGATCGGCCCCTTCGTCACGTCGACGCCGGAGAAAATGCGCGCCGATTCCGAAATCCCCGGCAGCCGCTCATGGATGATCTTCGGATCGAGGTGATTGAGGTTGAGGTGAATGTGATCCTTGTGCGGACCAACGCCGCGCCCCTCGCGGATTTCAATCGTCATGGCGCGGCTGACGACGTCGCGAGACGCAAGGTCCTTCGCGGACGGCGCGTAGCGCTCCATGAAGCGCTCGCCCTCGGAATTGGTCAGATATCCGCCTTCGCCCCTGACGCCTTCGGTGATCAGGACGCCGGCGCCGTAAATGCCGGTCGGGTGGAATTGCACGAATTCCATGTCCTGCAGCGGAAGTCCGGCGCGCAGCACCATCGCGTTGCCGTCGCCGGTGCAGGTGTGCGCCGAGGTGCAGGAGAAATAGACGCGGCCATAACCGCCGGTCGCGAGGATCACCATCTTGGCGTTGAAGCGGTGGACCTGCCCGTCGTCGAGCCGCCACGCCATCAGGCCGCGGCAGGCGCCTTCATCGTCCATGATCAGGTCGAGCGCGACATATTCGATGAAGAACTTGGCGTTCTGCTTCACCGACTGGCCGTAAAGCGTGTGCAGCATCGCGTGGCCGGTGCGGTCGGCGGCGGCGCAGGTGCGCTGGATCGGGCCCTCGCCGAAATTCTTCGTCATGCCGCCAAAGGCGCGCTGATAGATCTTGCCGTCATCGGTGCGGCTGAACGGGACGCCCCAATGCTCCAGCTCGTAAACGGCGGCGGGCGCGTTCTTGCAAAGATATTCGATGGCGTCCTGATCGCCGAGCCAGTCGGAGCCTTTGACGGTGTCGTACATGTGCCAGCGCCAGTCATCGGCGCTCATATTGCCGAGCGCCGCCGAGATGCCGCCCTGCGCCGCGACGGTGTGCGAGCGGGTCGGGAAGACTTTCGTGACGCAGGCGGTCTTCAGCCCGGCCTGCGCCGCGCCGAGCGTCGCGCG
>JBGSNB010000154.1:0-4353 GCA_041739835.1 Parvularculaceae bacterium
CCGCGCACGAACTCGGCACGCCGCTGGCGACGATCCAGGTGACGGCGAAGGAAATGGCCGACGACCTCAAAGGACAGGGATTTCTGGAAGAGGACGCAAGGCTGCTTGTCAGCCAGGCGCAGCGCTGCCGGGAAATCCTGGAGCGGCTTTCCAATCGCGGCGACGCCGGCGATCTGATGATGGACCGGATCGCGGTCGAATTGCTGATCAAGGAGGCGGCGGGCCCGTTCACCGAACTTCGCGCCGGACCGGCGGTCATTTTCGAAGTGAAAGGCGGAAAAGAACACGAGACGCCGCCGGTATTACGCCGCCGTCCTGAGATCATTTACGGGTTGCGGAACATCATCGAGAACGCCGTCGGTCATGCGCGCTCGAAAGTCCTGGTGTCGGCGGACTGGAGCAAAGAGACATTCACGATTGAAATCCACGATGACGGCGCAGGCTTTTCGCTCGATATCCTGTCGCGACTCGGCGAGCCTTATCTCGGGGCGCGCGCCCGCGGGACATCAAAGAAAGGCGGCCTAGGGCTCGGCTTCTTCATCGCCAAGACGCTGCTTGAGCGAACTGGCGCCTCGATCGTCTTCGACAACCGCCCATGGGACGACGCGCCGGCCCGCAGCGGCGCCTGGGTCGCGGTCAGCTGGCCGCGCTCGGCGATTTCCCCCGTCGGCGCATGAGACAAGAGGTTGCGCCCGGATGCGGGAGCGGTCAAAACCGCGCGAACAATGTGTGCGTAGAAGTGGCGGCGCCTCTTTCAGGCGCCCCTTTGCAGGCGCTGGACCATGGAAGACGAGACCGCAATCGCTGACGATCTGCCTGAAGATGCGTCGCTGCTCATCGTCGATGATGACGAGCCGTTCCGCATTCGGCTCGGCCGGGCGATGGAAAAGCGCGGCTTTGCAACGATGCTGGCGTCCGGCGTCAAGGAGGCGATCAGCCTCGCGCGCGCGACCCCGCCCGCATTCGCCGTCGTCGATCTGCGGCTTGAGGATGGCGACGGGCTCGAGGTCGTGAACGCGATCCACGATATTCGCGAGGATTGCCGCGTCGTCATGCTGACCGGCTATGGCAATATCGCGACCGCCGTCGCCGCCGTGAAGGCTGGCGCGCTCGACTATCTTTCCAAACCGGCGGACGCCGATGATGTGGAAAAGGCGCTGCTCGCGCGCGGCGGCACACGGCCCGAGCCGCCCGAAAATCCGATGTCCGCCGACCGCGTGCGCTGGGAGCACATCCAGCGCGTCTATGAACTCTGCGAGCACAATGTCTCGGAAACCGCCCGTCGGCTCGGCATGCACCGCCGGACGTTGCAGCGAATCCTCGCCAAGCGCGCGCCGAAATAGACCGCAGTCGCCGACGGCCGGTCAGCGTTCCGGGGCTGGCGCCTTTGCGGCGAAGCGAACGCCATTTGCGGCAAGCCGCGCCGATTCGCTTGACCCTTTGGCGCGCTCGCTTAGGGTCGTCGCGAAAGCCGGCGGGGCCGGCGCAATTGAGTGGGACAATCATGCGTCATCTGAGACTGACCGTCGCCGCGACGGCGATCGCGCTTGCTGCAGCGCCGGCCTTTGCGGCCGACATCAACATTCCGTATGAGCAATTCACGCTCGACAACGGCCTTCGCGTTGTCGTGCATGAAGACCGCAAGGCGCCGCTTGTCGCGGTGTCGATCTGGTATCATGTCGGATCAAAGGACGAGCCGGAGGGTCGCACCGGATTTGCGCACCTGTTCGAGCACCTGATGTTCAACGGTTCTGAGAATTATGACGGCGAGTGGTTCCTGCCGCTGGAGGAAGTCGGCGCGACCGACCTCAACGGAACGACGTGGTTCGATCGCACCAATTATTTCCAGACCGTCCCGACGCCGGCGCTCGATCGCATCTTGTTCATGGAATCGGATCGCATGGGGCACCTTCTCGGCGCGGTGACGCAGGCAAAGCTCGATGAGCAGCGCGGCGTCGTGCAGAACGAGAAGCGCCAGGGCGACAACCAGCCCTATGGCCGCATGGAATATGCGACGCTCGCAGGCTTGTTGCCCGCCGGCCATCCTTATTCGCATTCGACCATCGGCTCGATGGAGGATCTCGACGCCGCCGACCTTGAAACCGTTAAGAACTGGTTCCGTGAATATTACGGCGCCGCGAATGCGGTCCTCGTTCTCGCCGGCGACATCGACGCGAAGACCGCCCGCGAAAAAGTCGAGAAATATTTCGGCGACATCGCCGCCGGCCCGCCGCTGACGCGCGCCAAATCGAACGCGCCGAAACTCGAAGTCTCGAAAAAAGAGATCATGTATGACCGCGTGCCGCAGGTCAAAATCGACCGGAACTGGGTGGCGCCGGGACGTACGACCAGGGACGCGGTGCTGCTGACGCTCGCCGCCGACGTGCTGGGCGGCGGCAAGACGTCGCGGCTTTTCCAGCGGCTCGTCTACGACCTTGAACTCGCGACTTCCGCGACCGCCGGCATGCAGGACCAGGAACTCTTGAGCTTCTATTCGGTCACGGTCGATCCGAAAAAGGAGGCCGATCCGGCGAAAGTCGAAGCGGAAATGGAGAAAGTCGTCGCCGACTTCCTCGCCAAGGGCCCGACCGTCGCCGAGCTTAATCGCGCCAAGACCTCGATCGAGGCGGGCATCCTGCGCGGCCTTGAAAAAGTCGGCGGTTTCGGCGGCAAGGCGGTGACGCTCGCCGAAGGCGCTCTTTATGCGGACGATCCGGGTTTCATCGTCAAGCAGCTCGATTGGCTGAAAGCCGCGACGCCGGCCGAAGTGCTGGCGGCGGCGCGCTCCGTCATGAACGCCGGCTATTACCAGCTGACCGTTCTTCCGTTCCCGGAGTATACGACGACGGCGTCGAGCGTCGATCGCAAGGCGGGCCTGCCGACGCCCGCGACTTCGCCGGATCTCACCTTTCCGAAAATAGAAGAGGCGACGCTCAAGAATGGCGTCAAGGTCGTCCTCGCCAATCGCCCCACCGTTCCCGTCGTCAATATCTCCATGCAATTCGACGCCGGCTATGCATCGGATTCGGCGGGCGCCAAGCTCGGCGCCGCGTCCTTCGCCGGCTCGATGCTGGACGAGGGCACGAAGCGGCGCACGGCGCTGAAGATCGCCGAAGAACTTGAAGGTCTCGGCGCGACGCTGAATGTCAATTCGAATCTCGACATGACGGGCGTCGCGCTGTCGGCTTTAAAGTCAAATCTCGCGCCGTCGCTCGACATCATGGCGGACGTCATTCGCAATCCCGCCTTCGATCAGGCGGAGATGGACAAGCTGCGCGCCCGCTGGATCGCCGGGATCGAGCAGGAGAAGGCCAATCCCGTGCAGCTTGCGCTGCGCGTGCTGCCGCCGGTCATGTATGGCGACGGCCATGCCTATGGCGTTCCGTTCACGGGATCGGGAACGGTCGCCTCGATCACGTCGCTCACGCGCGACGATCTGGTCAAGTTCCAACAGGCTTGGCTGCGCCCCGACAATGTGACGATTTTCGTTACAGGCGATGCGACCATGGCTGAAATCAAGCCGGCGCTCGAGCGGGCGTTTGGCGACTGGCGCGCGCCGGCGGCGGCGCGCCCCGCCAAGAACATCGCAGAGGTGTCGCGACCGGCCAAGGGGCGCGTCATCATTGTCGACAAGCCGGGATCGCCGCAATCGCTGATTCTCGCAGGCCATGTCGCGCCGCCGACGGGCGCGCCGAACAATATCGCGCTGACCGCGATGAACGATATTGTCGGCGGCCAGTTTACGGCGCGGGTGAACATGAACCTGCGCGAGGACAAGGGCTGGGCCTACGGCGCCTACACCTTCTTCCAGGATGCGCGCGGGCAGCGGCCTTATCTCGTCTATGCGCCGGTGCAGACCGACAAGACGAAGGAATCGCTCGCGGAACTCCTGAAGGAGCTGAACAGCTTCAAGACGACGAAGCCGGCGACCGCGGAAGAGTTGAAACGCACAATCGACAACAACACGCGATCGCTGCCCGGCTCATTTGAAACGTCAGGCGACATTCTCGGAAGCCTGACAAACTCCAACCGGTTCGGACGTCCCTGGAACTATCCTGAGACGCTGAAAGGCCAATATGAAGCGCTGTCGCTCGCGGACATCAAGGCGGCGGCGGCTGAAGTCGTGCACCCGGACAGCCTCGTTTGGGTCATCGTCGGCGACCGCGCGAAAATCGAAGCCGGCGTCGCCGCGCTGGGCCTCGGTCCGATCGAAGTCAAACAGCTGAGCGATCTTTGATCGTCAGCTCAAGGACGAACGCAGGGCCGCACCGCAAGGTGCGGCCCTTTTCTTGCGCGCCGCCGACTACGCCTTCGGACCCTTCATGCCGCCGCCCTGTTCGCCGCCGGGCGGCG
>JBGSNB010000163.1:0-1779 GCA_041739835.1 Parvularculaceae bacterium
GGCGACCAGTTCGGCAGCGGCTTCGTCGCAGTCAACCCGAATTCCAAGATCCCCGCGCTGCTGGACCGCTCCGCCACGCCGCCCGTCCGAGTGTTCGAATCCGGCGCGATCCTGCTCTACCTGGCCGAGAAATTCGGGGCCTTCCTGCCGACTGACCCCGCCGAGCGCACGGAGTGCCTGTCCTGGCTGTTCTGGCAGATGGGGTCTGCGCCCTATCTCGGCGGCGGCTTCGGGCATTTTTATTCCTACGCGCCGGAAAAATACGAATATCCGATCAACCGCTTCGCGATGGAGGTGAAACGCCAGCTCGATGTTCTGGATCGTCAGTTAAAGGATCATCGCTATGTCGCCGGCGACGATTTCACGATCGCCGACATGGCGATCTTCCCGTGGTATGGCGCGCTCGCCGCGGGGCAGGTCTATAACGCCGCCGAATTCCTCTCGACGCATGAATACCCGAATGTGCTGCGCTGGACGGCGGAAATCTATGCAAGGCCGGCGGTGAAGCGCGGCGCGATGGTCAATCGCCGCTGGGGCGATCCCGCGGGACAATTGCTCGAACGCCATGACGCCTCGGACTTCGAGACGAAAACGCAGGACAAAGTCGAAGCGGCGAAATAGCACCAGCCCGACGCTTTCGACGGCGATCAAGCGCTGCGCTTTTGAACGTGCTAGGTTCCCGTCGCAGCGTTACGGAGCAGGGCATGGATCGACAACCCGTCAAAATCGAGCAGCATGGCGGCCTCGGCGTCCTTTGGTGCGTCGGCTGGCTTTTCACCATCGGGTTCCTGAAGGCGAATTTCTGGAAAGGCGTTCTGGCGCTCTTTGTCTGGCCGTATTTCCTCGGCGCGCACTTCGCGCCGCCGGCCTAGCCGGCGCCGAGAGCGCAAGGCGAAGCGCGCTGACGCTCAGTCGGGTTTCGTCGCAACGACGCCGACGATCGGGCCCATCGCGACGCCCGGATCATTGCGGTCCAGCTCCGGTGCGAACAGGCGCGAGATCGTCCCGTCGAGATAGAGCGCATCCGGCGTATCGAGATCGTCGCGGAAAAATGTCGCGAACTCGTAAAACGTCACCGGCGTATCGCTCAGGGCGAAAACAACGGTTCCGTCTTCGCGAACGCCAACGCCGTTGCGGCGTTTTCGCGAGGTCGCATCGACGAGAAATCTCGGGTGAATGTCGCCCCTGATGACCAGCATCGGACCGGACTGCGTCGCTTCGCGGACGAAATGCGCGCCGTCGAGAAATTCCGACGTTTCTGTCACATGAGCGGAAACGAAGCCTTCCTTGTTGTCGGAGATCCAGAAGACGCCGTTCGGCTTCAGATGGAAATTTCCGGGGCCGTTCCGGGTCGCCGCCTTCTTTTTTTCTTCGCGGCCTTCGACATGGAGCCCGACCGGCGAGCGGTCTTTCAGATACATGCCGGCATTCATCGCGAAGGCGAGCCGTTCGCCCTTCGCTTCCAGCGCCCCGGCGAGCGGGCCGAAATCGCCATAGGGCCGGCCGTCCTCGTCCTTGAGGAAAAGGCGTATATCGTCCGTTCCCGGATCGAATTCGCAGACGACAAATCGCGCCTTGTCGCGCACAGCTTCCCGGCAGGCGGCGCGCGCTTCGCCTGACGCGACGGCGCAGAAAATCAGCGCGGCCAGCAAACGGATCATGACGGTCCCGCCCGGTTATTTCAGCATCAGCCGCACCGCGAAGACGCCGAGATTGCCGACGATAGCGCCGATGACGCCGCCAAGGACGCGCCGGCGCGGCCACAGCGCCGCGCCGATC
>JBGSNB010000189.1:0-1915 GCA_041739835.1 Parvularculaceae bacterium
GGACCATGCGCCGCTGCCGCAAGGCGCGATCGTGTCGCTCTATCATCCGATGAAGGATGAACTTGACACCAGGCCGCTCGCCGAGGCGCTGCTCGATCGCGGATTTGAGATCGCGCTCCCGGTGACTCCGAAGAAGCGCGGACGCCTGACCTTTCGCGCCTTTCGCGACGGCGACCCGCTGCACCCCGATCGATACGGGATCATGACGCCGTCGGAAGACGCGCCGGAAGTCCGGCCGATGCTCATCGTGACGCCGCTGCTCGCCTTTGCGCGCGACGGCGGGCGACTCGGCTATGGCGGCGGCTATTACGACCGGACGCTCGCGGCGCTGCGCGTGGAAGGCGACATTCTTGCGGTCGGGTTCGCCTATGCGGCGCAGGAAGTCGGCAAGCTGCCCATGGCCAAGACCGACCAGCTTCTCGACTGGATCGTCACCGAACGCGAAGCGATCGACGCGCGCGGTCTGAAGAAGTTCTGGACATGAAAATCGCGGTGTTTGGCGACATCGTCGGGCGGTCCGGCCGCAGGGCGCTGATCGACGAATTGCCGCGCCTCAAACGGCGCTACGCGCTCGATTTCGTCATCGTCAATGGAGAGAACGCTGCTGCGGGGTTTGGCGTCACCGCCCGCATTGTCGAAGAAATTCTCGAAGCCGGCGCCGATGTCGTCACCACCGGCAATCACGCTTTCGACCAGCGCGATGAAGTCGAGATCTTCCGCAGCGAACCGCGCCTGCTGCGCCCGTTGAATTTCCCGCCTTCGAATCCGGGGCGCGGCGCGGGTCTTTACCAGACGCGGGACGGCCGCAATGTGCTTGTCCTGCACGCGCAGGGGCAGGTCGAGATGCATCCCTGCGACGATCCTTTCGCCGCCCTCGACGCCGCGATCGGCGGGGCGATCCTCGGACGCGACGCCGACGCGATCATCGTCGATTTCCACGCCGAGGCGACCAGCGAAAAGCAGGCGATGGGTCATTATCTCGACGGGCGCGTTTCGGCGGTCCTCGGCACGCACACCCACACGCCGACCGCTGACGAGCGCGTGCTCGCGGGCGGGACCGCCTATATCAGCGACATCGGCATGTGCGGCGATTATGACAGCGTCATCGGCATGGAAAAGTCAGAGCCGCTCAACCGCTTCCTCACCAAGATGCCGTCGCAGCGTTTCCAGCCCGCCGCCGGCGAAGCGACGCTGTGCGCCGTCATCGTCGAGACCGATGCATCGGGCCGCGCGATCTCGATTGAGACGTTGCGGATCGGCGGGTGTCTCAGGCAGATGGCGCCGCCCGATCACCGAACATAGCTGGCGCCGTTGATGTCGAAGGTGGCGCCGGTCGCCGACGCGCATTGGCCGGTCAGCAGGAAAATCGTCATCGCGGCGACTTCTTGCGGATCGGCGACGCGTCCGAGCGGGATATCGGCGACCGCCTTGCGGCGCGCCTCGATATCCTTCGGCGCCATGCGCGTTTCAACCCAGCCCGGCGCCAGCGCATAAAAAAGAATATTCTCAGCGGCGAGCGCGCGCGCAAACGTCTTCGTCATGGCGAGGATCGCGCCTTTCGACGCGGCGTAGGCGGCGCCGTCGATCGCGTCGCCGCGATGGCCGGCCCTTGACGCGATGTTGACGACAATGCCGCCGCCGGTCGTGCGGAAATGTTCGATCGCCGCGCAGCAAAGATCGGCCGGCGCCTGCACATTGACGGCGTGCGTCCTCATCCAGCTTTCCCGCCAGGCTTCGCGCGGCGCGGTCAGCGGCGAGTCGAGATAAACGCCCGCATTGTTGACGATGGCGTCGATCCGCGGCGCCGTTTTCAGCGCCTTGTCGAACAGGCGAAAGCCGGCGTCGGGCTCGGAGAGGTCTTCGTGGAGGAACGCTTCACCTTCCGCCGCGCCGGGGCCGGTCGAATGAAGCAGGA
>JBGSNB010000200.1:0-11975 GCA_041739835.1 Parvularculaceae bacterium
GCGGCGCGCCCGAGACGAGGCCGGTCGCGATCCCCGGCCCGAAGATCCCGAGCGCCAGCAAGGAGAGCGCGCCGAGGATCGTTGCGGCGGCGTCTTCAAGCGTGATCGCGCCCGGCGTAAAGCTTGACGCGATCGATCCAAAGATCGTCGAGCCGATGCCGACAATGATCGCGAGCACCATCAGCTTGATCCCAGAGGCGACGACATTGCCGAGGACGCGCTCGGCGAGGAACGAGGTCTTGTTCCAGAGCGCGAAGGGAACGAGCACGAAGCCGGCGAGCGTCGTCAGCTTGAACTCGATGATGGTGACGAAGAGCTGGATCGCGAGCAGAAAGAACGCGAAGAGGACGATCACCCAGGCGAGAACGATGATTGCGATGGTGACGAAATTATCGAAAAAGCTCGGGAACCCCAAAAGCCCGTTCGCCTCTTCAAGCAGCGGATAGGCGGCTCGGTACCCCGTATTAGCGACAAAGCCTGGCTGCATCAATTGCGCGGCCGTCAATGGCGAGCCGGTGGCGATGAGACCTAAACCGGCGAAGCTCGCGAAAATGATGTCCGACAGCAGCCGGAAATTATTGATGATGAAGGCGAAGGCCCCGACATAGAGCACCTTCTTGATGAACTGGCCGATCACATTGTCGACGCCGTGCATCGCCCAGAAGAGCCCGGCGAGCGTGATGTCGATGCCTATCAGGATCGCCGTCAGAAAGCCGACATCGCCCTGCAACAGCCCAAAGCCTGAATCGATATAGGCGACAAAGGTCGCGAGAAAGGAATCGATGACGTTGAGATTGCCCATTTTAGGTTTCTCGCTTTCGATCGATCATGGGTAGATGATCCCGTCGCCGACAAAGCGCGCGCGATGAATGCGGGCGCGCTCTTCCATCTGCAGGAGGCGGGCGCGATCGATCGCGTCGGCGCGCGAGATGACCGCCATCAGCTCGGCGGTGTGCATCGATTGCTTCGTCTGCAGCGCCAGCAATTGATTGCCGGCCTGGCTGACCTGGAGATCGCCGATCGCGGTCTCGCTTTCTTGCACGATCTCGTCGAGCGTCGTCAGGTCGGCGGAAATCGTTTCGGCGATTTTCGCCTGCATGAGGAGCGCGTCGTGGAAGGCGCGCGACGCTTCCAGCCAGTGCGTCCGCGCATCCGCGGCCATCGCGGCGTTGGTGAACGCCGCGTAGTCTTCCGGGAACAGCGCCTTGAACGAGGCGTCGATCGAGGTCACCTGATAGCTCAATCCTTTGGCGGTCTTGATGAGGGTTTCGATTTCGGTGAGGCGGGTATTGAGGGCCGCCCGCGCCGTATAGGGAAGATTGGCGAGATCCTTCGCCTGATTGATCAGCATCTGCGCTTCATTCGTGAGCTGCTTGATCTGGTTGTTGATCATGGTGAGCGTTCGCGCCGCGGTCAGGAGATTCTGCGCATAATTGGTGGGGTCGTAGACGATGCCGCCGAAGAACTGCGCGACTGCCGGCGCCGTCGTCGTCAGAGCGAGGACCGCGCTCGCGGCGCCCGATAGCAAAGCCGTCATCATTCGGCGGCGCATAGAAAATCTCCGTTGTTTGTTGAATGGCGGCTCAGAAGATCGGCGGCCCAGGGAAGGCCCTTGGCGGCGAGAAACGCCGCCGCGAATTCCCCCGGCGCCGTTTCAAGAACCTTGTCGATCAGCTTTTGATCGGCGGGCGCGGAGGCGCCGCAGAAGGAGAGCGCAACCGGCCCGAGCGCCAGTTCAAAGAGCCGATTGCCGATCACCGACTGGTAATAATAATGCCGCTTCGGCGTCGCGTCGGCGATGAGGTCGATCTGCCGCGCGTTCAATCCAAAGCCTTCATAAGCCGCGCGCATTCCCGTTTCTCGCGCGCGGGCGTTCCCTAAAAATATCCGCGACGGGCAGCTCTCGATGATCGCCGGCGCGATGTTGGAGGACTGGATGTCGCTTAAGGACTGCGTCGCGAAGACGACAGCGACGTTTTTCTTGCGCAAGGTTTTGAGCCAATCGCGAAGGCGCGCCGCGAAGAGCGGATGATCGAGAAAGACCCAGGCCTCGTCGATCAAGAGAAGCGTCGGCCTGCCATCGAAGCGCGCCTCTAACCGGTCGAAGAGATAGACGAGCGCCGGCGCGACCGCCGCCTCGCGGCGCATCAGGCTTTCCATCTCAAAGCCCTGGATGTCGGTGAGGCCGAGCGTCTCGTCTTCCGCGTCGAAGAGCGCGCCAAAAGGGCCATCGATGGTGAAGGGCTTCAGCGCATCGCGCAGATCGGCGCGCTGCAGGAGCAGCGACAGGCCCGTCAGCGTCCTTTCGCGGGCCGGCGCTTCGGCGAGATTGGAGAGCGCCAGCCACAACGCGTCGGAGATTGTGGGATCAATCGAAACGCCTTGCTGTGCAAGAATGCCCAAGAGCCAGCTCTGCGCCCGCGCGCGCGCCGCAGCGCCGTCGATATCCTTCAGCGGCTGGAACGCCGGCGCGTCCGATGACCCGAGGTCATGAAACGCGCCGCCGAGGGCAAGGACGCTCGCCCGCATCGACCGGCCCTTGTCGAAGGCGAAGATTTGAGCGCCCTCATAACGGCGGAACTGCATCGCCATCAGGGCAAGCAGTACGGATTTCCCGGCGCCGGTCGGCCCGACCACGAGGGCGTGACCGACATCGCCGATATGGGTCGAGAAACGGAACGGGGTCGTCTCGTGGGTCGTCGCCTGAATGAGCGGCGGCGCATCGAGATGCCGATTCCACGTTTCTCCGGCCCAGACCGCCGACAGCGGGGCGAGGTGCGCGACATTCAGCGTGTGCAGCAAGGGCGCTCGAATATTGGCGTAGAGATGACCCGGGAGACTGCCGAGAAAGGCGTCGACCGCGTTGACGCTTTCGCGGATGGTCACGAAGCCGAGGCCATTCAGGACGCGGTCGATCTCTTTGGCTTGCGCCTCGACAATGGCGGCGTCTTCATTGCTGACCACAATCGAACAGGTGAGATAGCCGAACGCAACATCGTCTTGCCCTAGCTCCTGCAATGCTGCGTCAGCGTCGGCCGCTTTGTTGTCGGCGTCGGCGTCGACGAGGACGCTCTGCTCGTTGAAGAGCGTCTCCTTGATGATCGCGGCGATCGATTTCCTCTTCGCGAACCATTGCCGGCGATATTTGGCGAGTTCCTTCGTCGCCAGCGGCTTGTCGAGCGCAATGAACCGCGTCGTCCAGCGGTAGGGGAACCCCAGACTATTCAGCGCGTCGAGGAACCCCGGCGCACTTGCGGGCGGGAAACCGAGCACGCTGACAGTCCGCAAATGATGGTCGCCGAGCATTGGCTCGAGCCCGCCGGTCAGGGCGCAATCGGCCAGGACCCCGTCGAGGAACATCGGCGTTTCCGGCGCGGCGACGCCATGACGCTTGGTCGAGATGCAGCCATGCAGGAGGGTGAGCGTCTCCCCATCATCGAGCGCGGCGCATTCGGGCAGGAGCTCCTCCAGGAGATCGATCGCGCGGTCACTTTCGCGGATGAAGAATTCGAGATGATCGCGCGCCGACGCCGCTTTGGCGCCAGCCTCGCGGGTCAGGAACATCGCTTCTCCCTTCGCGGTCCTGTCGGTCGGCGGGAGAAAGGCGAAAGTCAGAAAATATTGGCTCTCGAAATGCGCCCCGGCGCTTTCAAATTGGGCGCGGCGTTCCTCGTCGATGAGGAGGGCTGCGCCGTCGAGCGCCTTTGAGGCTGGATAGTCCGCGGCGGGGACACGCGCCGCTTCGAAGAACAGCGCCCAGCCGGACGAGAAGCGCTTCAAGATATTGTTGATGCGCGCCGTGAAGCTCACGAGCTCTTCCGGACTGGCGCTCATCTGATCGGGCCCGCGATAGCGGATGGTGCGCTGGAAGCTGCCGTCCTTGTTGAGGACTATTCCCGGCGCAACGAGGGCCGCCCACGGCAGATAGTCCGCGAGGCGTCTCGGGCGCTGTTGATATTCGCGGAGGTTCAGCATGAGAGATATGCCTTGTGCTTTAGATGCCGGGCGCCGACACGGGCGAATTTCGGGTCCTTCTTCGCGGCGTAGACGGCGACCGCATGGCCGATGACGAAGAGAAGAATGCCGGCGATCCACATCTGGAGGCCGAGGCCGACCGCCGCGGCGATGGTGCCGTTCAAGATCGCGATGCCGCGCGGCGCTCCGGCCATCAGCATCGGCTCGGTCAGGCTGCGGTGAATCGGAATTTGATATCCGTCGATCATGTCACCCTCTCAAACCAGCGCGCCGCCGCCGAACGAAAAGAAGGCGAGGAAGAACGAGGTCGCGGCGAAGGCGATCGACAGGCCGAAGACGATCTGGATCAGTTTCCGGAAGCCGCCTGAACTGTCGCCAAAGGCGAGCGTCAGGCCTGTGATGATAATGATGATGACCGCGACGATGCGCGCGACCGGGCCCTCGATCGACGCCAGGATCGAGGTCAGCGGCGCCTCCCAGGGCATGCCGGAGCCGGCGGCGTAGGCTGGCGCGGCGAAGAGGACATATCCCGCTGCAACAAGCCCCAGCAGGATCAGCTGGCGGCGTATAGTCAAGAGACTCATGGCTTGGTTCCTTCCGTGACGATTGAGAGTTCATGGGGACGCGCCTTGACGAGCCGGTAGCCGCCGCTGGCGTCGAGGCCGTCGACGCGGAGGATTTCCTCAACGCGGCGACCGTGAGCATTGCGGCGGATGAAGACGACGAGATCGATCGCGTCGGCGATCAGCTGCTGCGGAACCTGATTGGTGCGTTCACCAATCAATTGTTCGAGGCGGGTGAGCGCCGACGCCGCCGAATTCGCATGCACGGTCGCGATGCCGCCCGGATGGCCGGTGTTCCACGCCTTGAGGAGATCGAGCGCCTCCCCGCCCCTCACTTCGCCGACGATGATGCGATCGGGCCTAAGCCGCATGGTCGAGCGCACCAGCGTTTCAAGGGTGACGTTGGTCGAGGTCCGTAGCGCTACGAGATCGGACGCGTCGCAGTAAAGCTCGCGCGTGTCTTCGAGGATGACGATTCGATCGTCGGTTGACGCAATTTCAGCGAGGAGCGCATTCGCCAAGGTGGTCTTCCCCGACGAGGCGCCGCCGGCGATCATTATGTTCTGCCGCTTTTGACACGCGGATTTGAGCGTCAGCGCATCGGCGCCGGTCATCACGCCGGCTTCGACATAATCGTCGAGCGCAATGACGCGACCTGCCGCTTTGCGGATCGCGAAAGCGGGCGCAACCGCGACCGGCGGCAAGACGCCCTCAAAGCGTTCGCCTGATCCGGGAAGTTCCGCCGAAACGATCGGATGCGCCTTGTCGCAATCGAAGCCGACATGGCTGGCGACGAGACGGATGATGCGTTCGACGTCGGCGGCGCGGAACGACGTTTCTTCGCGGACGCGGCCGGTTTGATGCCGTTCGACCCACAGCGCGCCATCCGGATTGACCATGATCTCGATCACGGTCTCATCTTCGAGGGCGGCGCCGATGACCGGGCCGAACGCGGTTTTGAGCATCGCGGCGCGGCGAAGAGCGGTCTCGGAGAATTCGGTGAGAACGCTCACGCTGCTTCCTCCTTTGTGTCGGAGGATGCCGCGCGGCCCGGATCGAGGCGCACAGGATCGACGCGTTCAGGATCAATTCGTTCAAGATTGATCTTGGCGAGAAGCGCGTCGGTATAGCGCTCCTTGCCCGTCAGCCTTGCGCCGACCTGGCTGATGAAATGGTCGAAGCGCTTCTTGCCGACCGCTTCGGCGCCGGCGCGCGCCGACTCCGGCAAAGGCGGCGTGATGCAGAGATAATAAAGAACGAAGAGCGCCAGGGTTTCGGTTTGTGCGATCCCTTCATCCGCCATCCGCTCCATCGCGCGAGTCATCCGGTCGAGGCGCTGCGCGATTTTATTGAGCGTCCGCTCATCCGCTTTGCGATCAAGCAACTCCTTGATCGCCGCATCGACGACCGACGCCTTGCTGGCGGCGCCGTCCCGGACCGCGCGCCGGAGCAGCGCGTCAGCTTCCGGTGTCACGTGGATGTTGATGCGGGGTTTCGCCATCGATCAGATCCCCGGCAACAGGCTTTGCGGACTGCGGTCCATGATGGCGGCGCGCCGTGTCGCTTCGCGCGTCAGCGCTTTCAGACGCTGCGCGACCAAAATATCTTCTGACGGTTCTTCGGCGTCGCGCGCGGGCTCGACGGCGTGCGGCGTGCGCGTCGGCGCGGGATCGAGACTTGGGGCTTGCGCCGGGCCGCCGTCGTCCTCCGAGGCCGGCGGTTTCACCAGGTCGAACCAGGGCTGATCGAGGCGCTGGTCGGGCTCGGCGGCGATGCCTGACCAGTCATTGGCCCGTGCCGACGGCGCATCGGGATAAACGCCGTTTTGTGCAGCGATCGACGCCGCCGGCAGGCGCCGCGCCGAAAAATTGGCGTCCGCATAATATTTGAGTTTCTTCGCGCGGATCGGGGCGACGCCGGAGACGAGCGCAATCGCCTCATCGCCGGGGAGCTGCATCACTTCGCCGGGCGTCAATAGAGGCCGCGCCGTCTCCTGACGCGAGACCATCACATGGGCGAGCCAGGGCGCGAGGCGATGGCCGGCATAGTTCCGCTGCGACCGCAGCTCCGTCGCGGTGCCAAGCGCATCCGATATCCGCTTGGCCGTCCGTTCGTCATTCGCGGCGAAGGCGACGCGCACATGGCAATTATCGAGGATCGAATTGTTCTGGCCGTAGGCCTTTTCGATCTGGTTGAGCGACTGCGCGATGAGATAGGCGCGGACCCCATAGCCGGCCATGAAGGCGAGCGCCGATTCGAAGAAGTCGAGCCGCCCGAGCGCCGGGAACTCGTCGAGCATCATCAGCAATTTGCGGCGCTTCGGCTGGGCGGCGCTGTCCAAGTCTTCCGTCAGCCGGCGGCCGATCTGGTTGAGGATCAAGCGCACCAGGGGCTTTGTCCGCGAAATATCCGACGGCGGCACGACGAGATAAAGCGAGACCGGGCAGTCGGCGCTGACAAGATCGGCGATCCGCCAGTCGCAGGCGCTGGTGACTGTTGCGATGGTCGGATCGCGATAGAGCCCGAGGAAACTCATCGCGGTCGAGAGGACGCCCGAGCGCTCATTGTCGGATTTGTTCAACAGTTCGCGCGCGGCTTGCGCGACCACGGGATGAACTTTTGGGGCGTCCTTCGTCCCCAGATGATTCGTGCTCATCATGACGGAAAGGGTTCGCTCGAACGTCCGCGCGGGGTCGGACAGGAACGAAACGACCCGAGCCAGCGTCTTCTCCTTCTCGGCGTAGAGAATATGGAGGATGACGCCGACGAGGAGCGCGTGGCCGGTCTTTTCCCAATGCGAACGGCGTTCGAGCGAGCCTTCGGGATCGACCAGAATGTCGGCGATGTTCTGGACGTCGCGGACTTCCCTTTGGCCCTTGCGGACTTCGAGCAGCGGATTGTACCTCGCCGAAGCGGGATTGGTCGGATCGAAGAGAAGGCAATGCGAGAATCGCGACCGCCAGCCGGAGGTCAGCGTCCAGTTCTCGCCCTTGATGTCGTGAATGACGGCGCTGCCGGTCCAAGAAAGCAGCGTCGGCACGACGAGCCCGACGCCTTTGCCCGAGCGCGTCGGCGCGAACGCCATCACGTGTTCCGGGCCGTCATGGCGGAGATAGTCGCGGCGCCATTTGCCCAAGAAAACGCCTTCGCCTTGGAGAAGGCCGGCCGCTTCGATATCGCGCCGCGTCGCCCAACGCGCCGAGCCATAGGTCGTGATGTTGCGGCTTTGCCTCGCGCGCCACAAAGAACCCACTATCGCCGCCGCGGCGCCGATCATCCCGCCCGACGCGGCGATCGCGCCGCCCTGATTGAAAATATCAGGCGCGTAGGCCTCGTAGGCGAACCACCATTCGAACAGCCGCCATGGATAATAGACGGGCGTCTCGCCCGCGAGGAACCAGGGTTTCCCGAGCGCCGGATCGAAACCGAACGATGTCGCGACGAACTGCGTCGCCGCCGCCACTGCCGCTGCGATGATCAGGAAGACGACGAGAGCCTGGCCGATAAGGAGTTTTGTGGGCGTCATGACCGTCGTGTCCAAGCGAAGCGAGAAGCGCTTCGGTCGGATCAGATCATCGGCCTACAGAGCGAAATCAGTCACTAGGGAAAATATGGGGTTTCTTGTGGCTGTATGTGGTTCGATGTGGCCGCTTGCGGCCAGATGTGGCGGCATGTGGTGCCTTGCGGATCTTTGCGGACATTGGTGGCCCGTTGTCGCCGCTTGTGGTTTTTAGCGCTTTGGTAAGACCGCTCCCGCCGCCCGCACCGATCGGCCTGCTGAAATCAGTTCGGGCTGAAAAAGCTCCGTCCAGAAATACCCGCATGGTCAAAGAAGGCTTTATTTCTAGCCCGAGCGTCTTCAATAAGCGCGTCCCAGCCTATCAATTCGATCGAACCTTTGAAGCCGTCCCTTGGCTGATACATGCGTCCCCTTCCGTCGGCAGTCCTTTGCCAAGTGAAAGTCCATTCGTCCAATTTGCCAACGATGTCCGCGACAATAAAGCAGTAGAAGACCGTTTCCGGAGCAAGACGGATCGGCCTCCCTTGCACATCAGTCAATCCGCCGGAAAGCAGTCGCCGAACATATCGTTCGACCTGCAGTTGGGGATTTTCGTCATCACCATAGGCTGTTCGCCCAGGGCGCTTGAACTCGATCAAAAGCACTTTGCCAGAGTCCTCCCGCTGGCGCAGGCCGTGAACATAATCAAAAATCAGAACATCTGGTCGTTCACTGCTGTCAACGGCTGTTGCCAAGGCGGAAAACTCGACGTCGGAAGTAAAATACCGAGCAAATGTCAGGCGCTCATCAACGATCCATAGGTCGTGAGAAGTAGCCGCTTCTACTCGTTTACCGCCATCGCCAAGCGTCGAAACGCGCATTGGGCATATAAACGAATGCAGGATTTCTTCGCGCTGATAAGCGCTATCTCGGCTGTCATCTCGCACATTCTGCAGCAAGATCTCAATGAAATCGAGGACGACTTTCCGGCGAACAACATACTCGGCAAGGCTACGCTGTTCAGCCTCTTCAAGAGCTCGGCCGGCTTCTGCCAAGGTCGCATTGAAGGTTTCACTGTCAACGCTACCTACCTTCAGCCGAGTCAAAACCGCTCGAATTTTTTCGGCCTGCCGCTGGTCCCTCCTGAAGCGCTCTCGCGAAAGGTGCCCATAAATTGCATCGTCGTTGAGTTCTCCGGAGGGGAGCTTTGCTTGCAGTTCGTCCGTGTCGCCAAATGCGACAGAAGGGTACGACTCAGTAATCGCTTGGATCTTAATTCTCTGCGCACCACTGAGTTTCGCTAGCGGGGCTTCAAGGAAGCGTTCGATATGGACCGTACAAACATCATTGATTATGCGTTCAATGACAGCATCCTCGAACATGAATGCCGTTCGCTCTTGATTCACGTTCCTGTCTAGATATTCGCCCCTCAGTATAGCGTGAAATACGCGATCCTCCGACTCGCCAAAATACTTCAGCCCAAGCTTTCCGTCGATCGCCTGTGAGTGAACCGTGCGGTCGTGCGCGATGAAGTGTACGAAGTGAGACCCCTTCAAATCAGCGCTCGCGACCTTGTCGCACTCCAACATCGTCAAATGGAGCTCGCCGTACTCTTCGGTGTTGAGGAATATTTCCGGATCACGCCGATGAACGATTGCGTCAATTGCGTCCGGAAATCGCCGGTCTTCATCGCCGACGATTACGGTCAGCGTGGGGCACTTCCCGCCGATGAAGGCCGGAAGAAAGTGCGAGGTGAAATGTTGAAACACGTACTCTTTTCGACCCGGAAATTTCGCGAGGTAGCCATTGTCCCTGACGCCCTCAAAACGGACGTGAAACCCGGTATTGGCGCCGCGCGGCGCTGCCTCGATCTTGTGATCCTTGATTTGATCTTGAAGCGCCAATTCAAATCGAAAGGTCCGCTTGAGTAGTTTTCCGGTCTGCTCGAAGACGCTCTCAGCGCGAATTTCGATAAAGCAATCGAGCCACAAAAGCCGACCGACGCCCTTTCCGCCAATATCGATCTTGTTGTCTGTGTCCGTCGTGGTGAACGCCTCCCAGTTGTTGTCATCTAGGCCGACGCCGTTGTCCTCGACAGTTGCCCAGATGTTTTCCTTTTTTCGATCAGTGGCGACCGTAACGGTGACGTTTCCTCGGTTGGCTACATCATCGCCGAATTTCTCTTGTGTCGAATGAATTGCGTTGCTGACGGCTTCGAACAAGGGCTGCATCGCACTCGCAACGTTGGTCGGCTTCGGTAAGCGCTCCACGCGCTTCACGAGATTTGGTTTGAGGGATGTCATTTACGATGCCCCATCCTACCCCACATTCACCGGCACTAGCGTCATCGTGTCGTTGCCGAAGATGTCGATGACTTTGACCGCGACGGTGTAGCGGCCGGGTTCGGCGTAGGTGTGTTCGGCTGTGATGAGTTCGAGGTCGCGGTTCTGGCGGGTGCGGAAGCTTTGCCATTCGTTCTCGAAGATGTAGGCGCCGGTCCAGCGCTCTTCGAAAGCCGGTAGCGTCAGTTCGCCTTGCGGGCCTTCGAAGCCGGGCAAGGTGGCGACGCCGCTGATGCCGGTGCCGACCGGGACCTGAATGATCTCTCTGCGGCTTTCATAATCGAAATCGACCGCCCAGTAATCGACCCAGTCGGTCCAGTGTTTGGTGAGGCGGTCGCGGGTGACGATGCCGTCCTTGTCCTTGGCGACCTTGTAGAGCTGGCCTTTCTCGCAGAGGACCTCGCTCTTGCCTTCTTTCATCGCGGCAATCGCCGCCTCGGCGGCGCCCTGGCTGTAATAGACGGAGAAATCTGTCAGTTCGATTTTGAGCGTGCGCTTTTGCTTCTTGTCGTAGCGCGGCGTCGCCTCGACGAAGCTGATGTCGTGAAAGACGACCTGGCCCTTGTCGACGGCGCGTTTGTCAAAGACTTCGGCGGGGATGTATTTGGGCGTCAGGTCGATACCCTTGTTCTTCGCCTCGGCGAGAACGGCGGGGAACAGCCCCATCTCGAACTCGAAGGCGAGCACGTCGACGCGCGTCGCATTGCGCTTGCGGCATTCGGTGATGACTTCCTCAATGAAGAGCCGCCCGACGGGAAGATTGATAGGGCCGATGACGACGAGCCGCCCGTTGCGCGCGCCATGGAAGAAGCCGTCCTGCGCCGGCGCGCCTTCATCGCCGCCGAAGCCTGTCGCTTTGTAGGCTTTGAGGATCAGTTCGCGGAACTCGCGCTCACGCGCGGCGAGCGCCTCTTCCTTCTGCTTGCCGGTCAGGCGTCCGCCGACATTCAGATAGGCCTGTCGTTCATAGCGGCCGAGGTTCAGCACTTCGAAAGCGCGGAACGATTTCTCCGCCGCTTTCAGCTCGCGTTGCACGCCGATCAGGCGTTTGCGTGTCGTGTGAATGCCGAACTTGCCGAGGTCAGTGGCGATCCATTTTCGGCCGAGTTTTTCGGCGACGGCGGCGGTGGTTCCGGAGCCGACGAAAAAGTCGGCAACGAGATCGCCTTCTGTTGTGCTTGTCTTGAGAACTCGTTCAAGCAAGGATTCGGGCTTCTGAGTCGCGTATCCCGCCGCTTCCTTCGCTTGGGAGTTAATCGCACTGATGTCGTCCCAGATGTCCTGAGCCGGGACGCCGGGCATCTCATCCAAATATCGCTTATATCGAGGAACCGCGCCTTCGCTTGGTTGAACGACTCGACCTTGCTCGACCAACATACGCATGTTCGCTTCGGAATAACGCCAATAGCGCGTGACCCCCATCAATTCGTAGCTTGGATTCCCTTTAGACGCGCCTCCCTGTCCAGCCCCATTGTTATGGGCCAATTTCTTGTAGAGTTTCCGGGACTGGCGGGCGCATGTCGAGGGCCTGATGCGGCCTGATGTGGTTGTATTGTTTCAGCCAGATTCCGATGACAGTTCTGGCCTGCTCGACGG
>JBGSNB010000237.1:0-2413 GCA_041739835.1 Parvularculaceae bacterium
GGCGAGATCATTGACGGTCATCGACAGCCGCCGGTCGAGGGAAACAACGGCGCCGGCGGCGCCGAGCGCGTCAATCACCATGTGCGTGTGAAAGGCGGACGCCAGAACGAAAGCGGCGGCGACCGCCGCGAGAAAGCCGAGAAGGATACGAACGACCGTCATGAGCCCGCCCCTGTTTGCTGCGCCGCAATTTCACGTGATAATACCCCTTGCCGCGTTGATCGCCAACCAAGCCGGCCGAAATACGATGGAGCCCTCATGACTCTGATGACCCGCCTTTGCGTGTTCGCCCTGATCGCCCTCGCCGCCGCCTGCGGCGGCCCCGCCAGCGAGGCGCGCAAGGCGCAGACCAGCGCCGCTATTGATGCGGACGCGGGCGGCGCCGCCGTCAATGTCGAAACGCTCGCCGAGGGCCTCGTCAATCCCTGAAGCCTCGCCTTCCTGCCGGATGGCGCGATCCTGGTGACTGAGCGCGACGGCAAGTTGCGGGTCATCCGCGACGGCGCCCTGGTCGCCGAACCGGTCGCCGGCGTTCCTGCGCCCTATGTGAAAAGCCAGGGCGGGCTGTTCGACGTCCTGCTCCATCCGGATTTTGCAGCGAACCGCACGATCTTCCTGTCCTATGCGGCGGGAACCCCGGAAGCGAACGCGACGCGGGTGGTGTCGGCGACGTTCGACGGCGCCGCGCTTTCCGACGTCAAGACGATCTTCGAGACGAAGCCGCTGAAGAACACGCCCGTGCATTATGGCGGGCGCCTCGCGCTGCTTGCGGATCGAACGCTCCTCATCACCATCGGCGACGGCTTCAATTATCGCGAGAAAGCGCAGGACCTCGCCAACGGCATGGGCAAGATCGTGCGGGTCAATCTCGACGGCGCGGTCCCGGCGGACAATCCCTTTGCGGCGGCCGAGGGCAAACTCCCCGAAATCTGGAGTTACGGCCATCGCAACCAGCAGGGCCTTGCGATCGACGCGGCGACCGGAACCGTGTGGTCGAGCGAGCACGGGCCGATGGGCGGCGACGAGATCAACATCATCGAGCCCGGCGTCAATTACGGCTGGCCGATCGCCACTTACGGGCTCGATTATTCCGGCGCGCAAATCTCTCCGTTTACGGAATATGAGGGAACGCGGCAGCCGGTAAAATACTGGGTCCCGTCGATCGGCCCGTCAGGACTTGCGGTCTATCGCGGCGACCTCTTCGCGGGCTGGAAGGGCGATCTCCTCGTCGGCGCGCTGGCGATTCCCGCGTTGCACCGCGTTGATATCGAAGACGGCGAGATCGTCGGCGAGGAGCGCTATCTTGTGGGCGAGCGCATCCGCGACGTGCGCGAGGGGCCCGACGGGGCGATCTATGTCACCACCGAAGACCACGACGGCGCGCCCATCGGCAAAGTCTTGCGACTGACGCCGGCGCAATAGGCTCAGTTCTTGCCGTCTTCCTGGTCCCTGACATCTTCGAGCGGGTCGAATTTGCCGTCATTTTCCGTCGCTTCGTCATGGACGAGATAACCGGCTCCGGCGGCGGCGACGAGCACGCAGCCATTGGAGGCGAGAAGCGCGGCCGCGAGCGCGAGCGCTTTTGACAGATTGCTCATGACCGAACCGGTCCCCTGAAAGACTGACGCCCGTTCCTATCCTGCCGCCGGTTAGCGAACGGGCGCCGCGATTGTTAGAGTTTGATCGATCTTACGCCTTGCGACGCCGGCCGAGCCACCAGACGCGCAAAATGCCGAGGACGATGAGGCCGAGGATGAAGAACGGCCAGGTGCGCGCGATGAAATTCACCGCGTCGGCGAGCGACTGCATGGAGGTGCGGCCGAACGCCGAAAACGCTTCGCTGAGCGGCTTCCACATGCTGACCGAAGTCTCCGGATCGGACGCATAGGAGATCGACAGCGCCGACATTGCGACGCGCGCTTTCGCCGCTTCGAGCGACGCGGTCATCGAATCGATTTCGCCCTGAACTTCGGCGAGCGCGCGTTCGGCGGCGAGCACGTCATTGAGCGTCCCCTCGCGCGTTTCAAGCAGGGTCCTGATCCGCTCGCGCAGCGTCTTCTTCGCCTCGAGGCGCGCCGAATTGTCGATGATGTATTGCGTCAGGTCTTCGGTCGACACTGTGTTCGCGGTCAATTCGCCGCCGGATTTTTCCGCGTCCGAGGCGACGCCGCCGCGGAATGTCTCAAGCCATTTCGGCTCGGCGCGGAGATTAAGATAGCCGGAGACCTGATCTTCGCCATAGGAGTTCACCGACGAGCCCATCACCTGACAGATCTTCGGTCCCGCCTCGACGCAGGCGCGCTCATGCGCGGCGACGAGCGGCGCGATCGCGGCCTTCGGCGCTTCGATCCCCATCGAATAGGAATAAGCGAGCATGATACCGGCATTGGCGACATCGCCGCCGGGCCCCGGC
>JBGSNB010000242.1:0-1741 GCA_041739835.1 Parvularculaceae bacterium
GCGGCGATGCGCCCGGCGCCAGGGGCGCGCAGGCTGCGGCGAGCCAAAATACGACAAGGGCGGTTGGCAGCCGCATCGGTCTTGCTCCAGACTATTCCCGACAAGGATAGCAGATTGACCGATCCGCCACTTGAAAAACTCCTCGGGCCGTCTTATTCAAGAGTAAACTAGTCAGTGTAATCATAACAAAAACAGCCAGGACGCCCGATGACCGCCGCCGCCCGGATCGAATTGAAGCCCGAAGATCTCGTTTACGTTCAAGGATTTGCGACGCCGCCGAGTCCGCGATTCCGCCCGCTCCATGCGTTCGTGTCGGCGGTGAAGCTGATCCTCAACAAGGAGGACACGCGCCAGGTATTCGAGGTCGTGACCGCGCTGTCGCGCGGCTCGGCCCGCCGGCTGTTTGAGCGCTTCGTCTTGACGCCCTATGGCCGCCGGACCGTCACCGAACCGGTCAAGCTTGAAGAGATCCTCGGCGATTTCCCGCGCCTTCGCGCGATGCCGGCGGGCTCGCTCGGCAGGGCCTATGTTGCCTTCATGGACGACGCCGGATTCACGCCGCAAGGTCTCATCGACGCCGCTGAGGAAGCGGGCGTCGGCATGTCGGAATATCCCGAACTTGCCGAATTCAAGCGCGCCTTCACCCATCTCGAGGTGAGCCACGATCTCTGGCACGTCATCACCGGCTATGGGCGCGATCCGGTCGGCGAGATCTGCAATCTCGTCTTCACGCGCCGCCAGACGAAAAACCCCGGCTTGAAGCTCATCATCGCGATGGGCATCGCCGCGATCAAGCTCGAGCGCTGGTCGATGCCGGTGCTGAAGGCGACGAAAGAGGCTGCGCGCCTCGGCGACAATGTCGACTTCCTGCTGCAGCACGACATCGAAGCTTTGCTCGCCCGCCCCCTCGGCGAGGTACGCGATGAACTCGGGTTCTTCGCGCCGACCGTCTACCAATCCATTCCGTCTACGGACAAACAATCGGTGCTGCGTCCGAAAGTGAAGGCGACGCAGGCGGAACGCGAGCAGGGCAAGGGTGCGGCGCTGGCCGCTTGACGCGGCGCACTTGCCCTTTTCGCCTCGGCCGTTCTATGTCCTAAGGCATGACCGCTCCGTGCCGCCTCTATCTCATGACGCCGCCGGCGATCCCCGATCTCGCGCGCTTTGCCGAACGCTTGCGGTCGGCGCTGTCCGGCGGCGACGTCGCCTGCGTGCAATTGCGCTTGAAATCTCCGGCAGGCGTTTCGGCGGGCGATGACGAGGTGCTCGAGGCGGCGGCGGCGATGTCGCCGATTCTGCGCGCGGCGGACGTTCATTTCCTGATCAACGACCGGCCGGACCTTGCAAAGCGCGCTGGCGCCGACGGCGTCCATCTCGGCCAGAGCGACTCGGCCTATGCCGACGCGCGGAGGATGCTCGGTCCCGACGCGACCATCGGCGTCACCTGCCACAATTCCTTCGACCTTGCGATGGCGGCGGGCGAAGCCGGCGCCGACTATGTCGCCTTCGGCGCCTTTTTCCCGACGCAGACGAAGCAAGCGCCGACGCGCGCCGAAATATCGCTGATCGAAAATTGGTCGCTGGCGACGACGGTCCCCTGCGTCGCCATCGGCGGCATCGACGCAGAAAACTGCGGACCGATCGTCGCCGCCGGCGCCGATTTCATCGCGGTTTCCGCCGCCGTCTGGAACGCGCCTGAGGGCCCCGCCGCGGCGGTGACGAGGCTGAATGCGGCGATCCG
>JBGSNB010000282.1:0-1626 GCA_041739835.1 Parvularculaceae bacterium
TTTCAGCGAGGACGCCGGCCCGGCGCGCGAGCCGCGCCGCGCCCGCGCTCTCTGCCAGGAGACGCGCAAGCATCAGCCTACGGAGCTAATTGGCCCGGCGAATTTCGTCATCGTGTTCGACACGGTGAACGCCGCGGCGAGCCGGGTTGAAAACGCGCTGTCGAGCCTTGGAACCTCTTTCCGCCTCGCCGAGAATGTCTGGACCGTCAATTGCGCGCTGACCGCGATCGGCGTGCGCAATGCGCTCGCGCCGTTCCTGCGCGCGCATGAGACGCTGTTTGTCGTCGACGCGACGAACGGACGGACATCCTGGCAGAATTACGCTCCGGAAGCGCACTCGAAGATCACCCAGGCCTTCGTTCACGCCAGGCGTTAACGCCGAAGGGCCGGCCGCGCGCCCCGATCGCGCCGTCGATGACTGAGTCATCATTGCGACACTTCCAAAAAATATTCGGCGCGGGGCGCGATTGAGCGAACGCCGAACTTGGTCGAAATGCGCGCTCTTCGCGCCAAAACGCCGGTTTTGCCCTTCCGCGGCGCGCGCGTCGCCGAGGCGGCGACGGAACTTGCGCCCGCGCCGCGAACGCAGATAGCGTTCGATCAGTTTCGGCATTGGCGTCCACCCTTAACGGCGGTTGAATGCGCAAGTTGCAGATGAGCGATCCCTGCCGTCCGCTGCGCCGCCTGACGCCCTTCATGTCCTTTTTCCCTCACGGCTTTCCGTTCCGCGTGCGGCGCGCGGCGCGGTTGTTCATGGACGCCGCATCAGGAGAGAGTTGATGGCGAAACGCTCCGCCCAGGCACGACGCGCGCGCCAACGCGCCGGCGGCCCCTTCCCGGACCAGCAAGACGCGGCCTATGAGGGCGACAATGTCCGCCGGCTCTTCGAGGAGCCGCATTGGTCGCCGCTCGGCCCGGCGTCGGGCGAAGAACCGGCGCGCGAGCAGAAATACCGCAAGAACATCCGTGCGCAGAACGATGCGCAGCAGGCGCTGATCGACGCGATCGACCTCAATCCGCTGGTCTTCGCCGCCGGCGCCGCCGGCACCGGCAAGACCTATCTCGCGGTCGCCAAAGGCGTCGAGGCGCTTGAAGCCGGCCGCGTCCGCCGCATCGTCCTGTCGCGTCCGGCGGTCGAAGCGGGGGAAAGCCTCGGCTTCCTGCCGGGCGACATGGAGGAAAAACTCTCGCCCTATCTGCGCCCGCTGTATGACGCGCTCTGCGACCGGATTTCCGGCAAGCGGCTGCGGGCGCTGATGGCGGAGAGCGTCATCGAGATCGCGCCGATCGCCTATATGCGCGGGCGCACGCTCAATAATTCCTATGTCGTCATCGACGAGGCGCAGAACTGCACCTATGGCCAGCTGAAAATGCTGCTGACGCGGCTCGGCTGGAGTTCGTCGATGGTGGTCACCGGCGATCCGGCGCAGACCGACCTTCTTCCCGGCATGTCCGGGCTGGAGGACGTGATGACCCGGCTTCAGCATATCGAACAGGTGTCGGTCGTCCGCTTCACCAGGGCCGATGTCGTCCGCCACCCGCTCGTCGCCGAGATGATCGACGCGCTTTAGGCGGGGCGGCGGCGCGCACGCGGAGGATCGCCGGGCCGCTCCCGGCGATCGCCGG
>JBGSNB010000286.1:0-2257 GCA_041739835.1 Parvularculaceae bacterium
GTCGCCGGCATAGGCGACCCGGCCGACCGATGCGTCCGCCATCACGGCTTCCGGCGCCGCCGCGGATTTATAGCTTTGCTCTTCCGCCGAGCAGCCGGCGAGCAATGCCAGCGCGGAAACGCCCGCCAGCGCAAACTTCAATCGATCATATGACATGGGACCCCTCCGGCCGCGCGAAGCGGCGCATGACTGCGGCCAAGCCTATCCGGCCTTGTCGCGGCGATCCAGCGGCGGAACCGCGCCGGAAATGCGGCGGCGATCAAAAGGGCGTAAGGATTCGTTCCCATACGCCCTTTTTGATCGGTGAATGGCGAATTATTCCGCAGCCGGCGCGTCGGCGGCGGCGGCGGCCTTATCGGCCTTTTCCTTGGCGCGCTCCTGGGCTTTCGCTTTCGGCTGCGCCTTTTTCGGATTGTCGCCGTGTTTCCAGTTCGCGAGCCCCTGCGCGGTCAGGAAGCGCGCGACGCGATCGGTCGGCTGCGCGCCTTTCGAGAGCCAGTATTTGACGCGCTCGGCGTCGAATTGCACGCGCTTGTCGTCGGTCTTGCCCATCAGCGGATCGAAAACGCCGAGCTTTTCGATATAGCGGCCGTCGCGCGCGGCGTGGCTGTCGGCGGCGACGATATGATAGAATGGGCGCTTCTTGGCGCCGCGGCGGGCGAGGCGAATTTTCAAAGACATCTGATTTTTCCTTTCAATTACCTGTTTTTCTCTTCCGCGTAATGCTCCGCCCCAAGAAAATGGAGCGACACGTAGGGCTCGTCGCCGACGACCCAGCTGTCATGCGGATGCGGCGGGACATAAAAAACATCTCCCGCCTCCATGACAACTGTGTCGCCGTCTTTCATCGACGCCGTCGCCTTGCCGGAAACGACCATGCCGACATGCTCGACGGCGCAAAAAGCATCGCCTGCCGCTCGACCGACATCTTCTGACCATTTCCAGCCCGGTTCGTATGTCGCGCGGCCGATAGTCACGCCGCCGATCCGGATGATCTCGAACTTTCCTTTCGGAAACTCCCGGCGTTCGTCGGGATGCTCGAATCGTTTGAGGATGGTGCGGGTGAAGTTCATTGTTGCTTCTTTCCGAGACCCGGGAGTCCGAGCCCGCCGGGCATCGGGCCCATGCCTTTCATCGCGCGTTCGAGCGCGTCGAAATCGACTTCCTCCGTGGACGGAGCCTTGCCGGAGCCCATGGCGGCGAGATTGGGCCCGCCGGCGCCCATGCCGGGCATGCCGCCGCCCATGCCGGCCATTTGCGCGGCGAGGCCCTTCATGCCGCCCTTGCCCAATTTTTTCATCATGTCGGCCATCTGGCGGTGGGATTTCAGGAGCTTGTTCACGTCCTGCACAGACGTGCCGGACCCCGCAGCGACGCGGATCTTGCGTCTGGCGTTCATCAGCGCCGGTTTCTTGCGCTCCGCTTTCGTCATCGACGAAATGATCGCTTCCTGCCGCCGGATGTCCCGGTCGTCGAGGCCGCCCGCCTGATCGAGCGCCTTCTTCATTTTTCCCATGCCGGGCAGAAGACCCAGAATCGCGCCCATGCCGCCCATCTTGCGCATCTGACGGAACTGGTCGGCAAGATCGTCGAGATCGAACTCGCCTTTCGCCATTTTCTTCGCGGCCTTCTCGGCCTTTTCGACGTCGAGCTGTTCGGACGCCTTCTCGACCAGCGAGACGATGTCGCCCATGCCGAGAATGCGGCCCGCCATGCGGCGCGCGTCGAAGACGTCGATGGCGTCGAATTTTTGTAGCCCATCTTGTCGGCGGCTGCCCAGACAGCCTTCAATTCGTCCATCGTCAGCACCCGCTCACGCTCGGCATAGGCGAGGTCGGGGCGCTTCATCCCTGCCAGCACGTTCATTCCGACCTCATCCCGGTCGTGCGCCCAGTTGAACATCGCGACAACGTGCTTGCGGACCTCTCGGGCGATGCCCGGGCCGTGGTCCATCAACACCTTGTCGAGCAGCTTCTGGCCGTCGCGCCGCCGGATGTCGCCGATGGGGGTGTTGCCCCAGTCGGGAAGGACGTGCAGCCGCAGGAGCCGGTCGGCATCGTGCCACTTCTTCACGCTGGGCTTGAGGCGCAGCGCGACGTAGCGCGCGGCGATGTTGTTCACGGTGCTATCGCGCTTCTCCTCCTCCAGTTCATCACGCCGCTTGTCGCTGGGATCGTCGCCCCGGTCGGCAAGCTCCAGAGCAGCACGGGCCTTGTCGCGCGCCGCCTTCAGGTCGATCAGGGGATATGCGCCCAAG
>JBGSNB010000300.1:0-2073 GCA_041739835.1 Parvularculaceae bacterium
GGCCGCCATGCGGGCGGCGCAGGCCAGCAAGAGGAAGGCCTGGTCGTAGAGATCGCGGGTCGCGTCGAGAATTTCAGTTCCATCGTCGATCAGGTGCGCGCATCCGCGCAGGCCATGATCCGGGCAGCACGCCGCCACAAATTTCGCGAAAGCGGTTTTCGCGATCGTCTCCCCCGCCGGCAGCTGCCCCGCGCGCGCCGCCATCGTGAATGTATGGATCTGGCGCGATTGCACCCGAACGCGTCGAGGCCGGCCGGTGATCGGCGCGGCGGCATAGTCGAGCGCTTCGTAGAACAGGCCGTCGGCGGCGACACTGGTTCGCGCCCAAAGCGGCAGGACGCTCGCCTTATACCAGGAGTCGAGCCGGTCTATGGCGGCCACAAGCTGCATCGTCTTCATCACCTGCCGCCGAAGGACCTAGGTTGAAGCAACGCCGCCCGTCAATGCGCCCGGCCTCCCGGTCGCAAAGCGCAGACGCCGAGGCACGGAAAAGCCGATTCCCCGATTCGGGGAAATTTTACTAACTTACTGATTCAAAACGCAAATTTAAAACCATTCAACACCTTGCGGGAGGGCTTATCCTCGCCCCGTCGCCAGTTGCGTACCGGAGCACCCCATGCAGAATTCGCCGAGCCTTGACCTTCCCTATTTGCAGCCGCAGCAGTCGCAAAAGCACGTCACCGTGAATGAAGGCCTGCGCCGGCTCGATGCGCTCGTACAGATGAGCGCGCGCAGCGCGGCGCTGGCGATCGAGCCCGCGGCGCCGTCCGAAGGGGACCTCCACATTCTGCCGGCCGGCGCCTCCGGGGCGTCCTGGGGCGCCTTTGCCGAGGGCGCCCTTGCTGTCTTTCAGGATGGCGCGTGGTTCGAGATTGCGCCGCGGAAGGGCTGGCGCGCCTATGTCGAGGATGAGGACCGGTTCTTGTATTTCGACGGGTTTGACTGGCAGGAATTCGGCGGCGGCGGCGCAAGCTCCGCGTCGCAATTCGGGGTGAACACGACCGCCGACGTCACGAACCGCCTCGCCGTCAAGTCGGATGCCGTCCTCTTCAACCATGACGATGTGACGCCCGGATCCGGCGACATGCGCGCCAAGGTCAACAAGGCGACGACCGCAGATACGGGATCGCATCTCTTCCAGACCAACGCCTCCGGCCGCGCGGAATTTGGCCTTATCGGCAATGACGACTTTACCGTGAAGGTGAGCCCGGACGGTTCGACCTGGAAGGACGCGCTGATCGTGAACAAGGATGACGCCCATGTCGGGGTCGGCGGCGGGGCGCCCTTCGCCATGCTGTCCGTGCTCGGCGACAATGTCTCCGATCCGCAGGTCGGCGACATCCATATCAGGAAGGAGGGCTATTTCGCGATCGGCTTTCTCGACGCCTTTACAGCGTCGGGCAATCCGTTCTTCGGCCTGCGACGCGCGCGCGGCTCCATCGCCTCGCCGGCGGCGGTGCAGAACGGCGACACGACAGGCGCCTTTTCGTTTCGGGGCTATGCGCCGGCCGGCGCCTTCGTGCAGGCGGCGGCCGTCGTTGCAATGGTCGATTCGGCGCCCTCCGGTTCGAGCGTTCCGATGGCGATTTACTTCGCCACCGGGACGACGTCGGCGGTCGAAAGGATGCGCCTCACCAGCAGCGGGGATCTCGGCCTCGGGATGACGACGCCGGCTTGCAAGCTCGACGTCGACGGCCCGGTGCGCGTCAAGAGCTATGTCAAGACGGCCCTGCCGAGCGCGGCGAGCGCCGGCCAGATCATCTATGTCTCGAACGAGGTCGGCGGCGCAGTCCTCGCCTTTTCGGACGGAACGAACTGGCGAAAGGTGACGGACAGGGCGGTGGTCGCGTGAGGGCCGGGGTCGGCTTCGGACGCGAAGGTTGCGCCGGCGCCCATCCTTGTTTATCGCGCAAGGGGGGGGGCGCCTTCGGGCCGCGGCGTCGCGCAGGATTTGCGCCCGCGGGGCGTTCAAGACCAGAACGACCAAGCGGGATTTGCCGTCATGACCTGCCCATCGCATTCAGGAACCGGCGAAATGCGCCGGCTTGGCGCCGGCATCTTCGCGGCGCTGCT
>JBGSNB010000315.1:0-4249 GCA_041739835.1 Parvularculaceae bacterium
CCGGCGACCGACGCCGGCGCAGGCGCCGACGTCGTGAAGGCGCCGATGGCGGGCGCGGTCACATCGGTTGCAGTGAAGCCCGGCGACAAGGTCGCAAAGGGCCAGACCGTCGCAACGATCGAAGCGATGAAGATGGAACACCAGTTGAAGGCGCCGCGCGACGGCGTCGTCGCGGAAATTCTGGCAAAGCCCGGCGATCAGGTCGCCATTCGCGCGAAGATCGCGACATTGCTGGCGGAGGGTAGGACATGACCGACAAGGCGATCATCACTTGCGCGCTTACCGGCGTTCTCACCAATCCGAAACAGCATCCGGTGCCGGTGACGCCAAAAGAAATGGCGGCAGAAGCGCGCCGCGCTTTTGACGCGGGCGCCTCGATCATGCATGTCCATTACCGCGACCAGCGCGAAGGCATGGGCCACCTGCCGACATGGGACCCGGCCGTTTGCAGGGAAATCAATGAGGCGATCCGCGCCGCCTGTCCCGGCGTCATCCTCAACATGACGACGGGCGTCGTCGGCCCGGACTATGGATATGTGCTCGAATATCTGCGGGCATGCCGTCCGGAAATGGCCGCCTGCAACGCCGGAACGCTGAATTACCTGAAGACGAAGAGCGACGGCTCCTGGGCTTGGCCGCCGATGGTGTTTGATAATCCGGTGTCGAAGGTGAAGGACTTCATCGACGTGATGAAGGAGATCGGCACGCTGCCGGAATTCGAGTGTTTCGATATCGGCATTGTGCGCTCGGTCGGGCTCTATCTTGAAAACGGCATGACCGATCACGCCGACTATAATTTCGTCATGGGCGTCGCCTCCGGCATGCCGGCAGATCCCGACCTTTTGCCGCTCTTGATCAGATACAAGAAACCGGGTTGTCCGTGGCAGGCGACGGTGATCGGCCGTGAGGACGTCTGGCCCGTGCACGCCCGCGTCGCCGAACTCGGCGGCAATCTCAGGACCGGACTTGAAGACTGCTTCTATCTGCCCGATGGCGCGAAAGCGTCGTCGAACGGCGCGATGATCGCCGCGCTGGCGCAGTGCGCAAAGGCCGCGGGTCGCGCCGTCGCCTCGCCGCAAGAAGCGCGGCGGATGCTGGGACTATGATAGGTCAGGCGTCTGCCTTTTGGTAATGTCGGCGGTTCGGCCGCGCCTTTGCGGCGATCTCGGCCGCTTTCTCATTCGTCTTTTCGCATTCCCGGTAGAGCTGGAACTCGCCGGATCTGAGCTGCTCGGGCCAGCCGAGCGAATTTCCCGCGACGCGCCTGACGCCGTAATGGCCGGCCGCCTGACGCGTGAAAAAGGGATTGTTGAGATGCGGCCGCGCCAGCGCGCAAAGGTCCGCCCTTGCCGCGGCGACGATCATGTTGACCTGTTCGGGCAAGGTGATATCGCCGACGGCGATGGTCGCAATGCCCGCCCTGTGCTTGATGAATTCGGCGAAGGGCGTCTGCCACATTCGTCCGTAGACCGGCTTTTGCCATTTGACGGTCTGGCCGGAAGAGGCGTGGATGATGTCGGCGCCGGCCGATTTGAACGCCGCCGCGTAGGTGAGAATATCATCCGGCGTGACGCCGCCGGGCGCCCAGTCGCTGCAGGAAAGGCGGACCGAAATCGGCCTTTCGCCCGGCCACAGCGCGCGAACCGCCTCGAAGACTTCAAGCGGAAACCTCGCTCGCCTTGCGGCGTCGCCGCCATATCGATCCTTGCGCTGATTTGTCAGCGGCGACAGAAAACTCGCCAGCAGATAGCCATGCGCGCAATGGAGTTCGAGCATGTCGAAGCCGGCGCGTGCGCCTCTTTCCGCCGACGCGACGAATTCCGCAATGATCCGGTCCATACCGGCGCGGTCAAGCTCGGCCGGCGCCGCCGACACGCCCTCGATAAAGGGAATGGCCGAGGCCGAAACCAGCGGCCAGTTGCCGCGCGCCATCGGCAGGTCCTCGCCGTCGGCCGGCGTCTTCGTCGAACCCTTGCGCCCGGCGTGACCGAGTTGCAGCGCGACTTTCGACGGCGTCGTCTCGTGAATGAAGTCGACGAGGCGCTTCCAGTCCGCTTCCTGCCTGTCCGACCATAATCCCGTGCAGGCGGTCGTGATGCGTGCGTCGGGCGCAGGGCAGGTCATTTCGGTGAAGATGAGGCCGGCGCCGCCGATCGCGCGCGCCGCATAATGCGAGAAATGCCAGTCGGTGAGGTCGCCTTCTGTCGCCGAATACTGCGCCATCGGCGCCAGCGCGACGCGATTTGGGATAGTGAGGCCGCGAAGGTCGAACGGCGTGAACATCGGCGTCGGCCTGTCCGCCGCGATGGACCGCCCCGTCTGCCGGCGATAGCGCGCGTAGAATTCCGCTTCGACCCTTTCGAGAAAACTCGCGTCGCGCAATTTGATATTGTCCCAGGTGAGCGCTTTCGCGCGCGACATCAGCGCAAAGGCGAATTCGTAGCGGTCCTTGTCCCAATGCATCGGCATGTCTTCGAAAAATTTGAGCGACACTTCCGCATTGTGCTGCGTCACCTCGACCGGCGTTCGGCGTTCCTTCTCATAGGCGGCGAGGGCGGCGGGAACGTCGCGCGGCGTCAGGACGACCGCGTCCGACAGCGCGATCGCGCATTCCATCGCGAGCTTCGTGCCGGAACCGATCGACCAGTGCGCCGTCGCCTTGCAGTCTCCCAGCACCGCGATGTTGCCGACGCTCCATCTGGCGCACATGATCTTCGGGAAATTGCGCCAGATCGAGCGGTTGGTCTGCAGCGCGTGGCCTTGCAGGTCTTCCGCAAAGACGCGCTCAAGATAGCGCGCGCTTTCCTCCTCCTTCATTTCGGCGAATCCGCTCGCCTCCCAGCATTCCGGCGTCGCTTCGATCACCCAGGTCGACGCGCCATTCTCATATTGATAGGTGTGCGCGCAGAAATGGCCGTGCTCGGTCTTGCGGAAAAAGAACGTGAAGGCGTCGAGCGGGCGCGTCGATCCCATCCACGTGAACTTGTTGCGCTTGTTTTCCAGCGTCACGCCGAGATCGCTTTCGTATTTCTTGCGGATCTGGCTGTTGACTCCGTCGGCGACGAGGATGAGATCGCTGTCCGCGAAGCGCTGTTCCAGCGTCGCAGGATCGACCGGCGACTGAAAATGCAGCGACACGCCTTCGTCGCGGCAGCGCTGCTGCAACAATTGCAGCAAGGTCTTGCGCGAACAGCCGGCGAAACCATTGCCGCCGACAACGGTGCGCGCCCCTTCATGTTCGATCACGATATCCTGCCAATAGGCGAAATGATCCTTGATCATTTCATATGAGGCGGGATCGCGGGACAAGAACTCGTCGAGCGTCTCGTCGGAAAAGACGACGCCGAAACCAAAAGTGTCGTCGGCGCGGTTCTGCTCATGGACGTCGACGATCGCATCCGGCATCCGCTTCTTCGTCAGCAGAGCGAAGTAGAGTCCGCCAGGACCGCCGCCGATCACCGTGATTTTCATGCGACCACCGCCGTCGTTTCGATTTCGATCTTCGCCTCGTCCTCGACAAGGGCGACGACCTGTATGAGCGCCATGCAGGGATAGACCTTGCCGAGAATGTCGCGCCAGGCGGCGCCGATTTCGGCAGCGCCGGCGAGGTATTCGCGCTTGTCGGTGACGTAACAGGTCATGCGGACGATGTCGGAAGGTTCGGCGCCGCCTTCCTTGAGGATCGCCTTCGTGTTGAGCAGCGCCTGACGGAACTGGCCCGCGAAGTCTTTCGCTGCGAATTTCTCGTCCTCGTTCCAGCCCACAACGCCGGCGGTGAACACCATCCGACCGCTGGCCGCGATGCCGTTCGCATAGCCCTTCGGGCGCCGCCAGCCTTCGGGTTGCAGGGTCTTGCGCGTCATAATTCGCCTCCGGCGAAATTCTGCAGATGCTGGCGCGCGATGACGATTTTCTGGACTTCGGAAGCGCCCTCGTAAATGCGCAGCGCGCGGATCTCGCGGTAGAGTTCCTCGACCTTGACGCCCCTGGTGACGCCGAGCCCGCCGAAAAGCTGCACCGCCTTGTCGATGACCTGCTGCGCCTGGTCGGTCGCAAAGAGTTTCGCCATCGCCGCCTCACGGGTGACGCGGGTCTTCTTGACGTCCTTCGTCCACGCCGCGCGGTAGACGAGAAGCGCCGAGGCGTCGATGTCGAGCGCCATCTCGGCGAGACGTTCCTGCGCGATCGGCTGGTCGGCAAGCGTCGCGCCGAATATCCGGCGGCCGGTCGCGCGCTTCGTCGCCTCGTC
>JBGSNB010000316.1:0-1714 GCA_041739835.1 Parvularculaceae bacterium
GGCGAGGGGCGCGCTGGAGGAGGCGCAAGCCCTTGCCGCTCGCGGGCTTGATCCCGAATTGCCGGTGATGAAGGCGGTCGGCGCAGCGGAACTGATGGCGCACTTCAAAGGCGCGTTGACGCTCGACGAAGCCGCCAGCCTCGCCAAGCGGAACAGCCGGCGCCTCGCCAAGCGCCAGCTGACCTGGCTGCGCAACCAGTCGAAAGACTGGCCGCGCGCCGCATCGCCTGCTGAGGCGGTCGAACTTTGCCTTGCCGTTGCTTAAGGCCGCCCGCACGGCTAAGGACCCGCGGCGGGGCGGGAAGACCGTCCCCAAGGTAACAGTCGCCGGCGTCGGCAGGTCAGGATTTCGCGCATCATGAAGGCGTTCAGCGAACTTGGCCGGTTCCTGACCACGATGGACGCCAAGGCGGCGACATCGCTGTTCGTTTCGACCGTGCTGTTGCTGTTCGTGCTGTTCATGTTCTTCTTTGGCCAGCAATGGCTGAATCTCGAAGACCGGGAACAGCTGAACCGCCTCCTGTTCGCGGCGTCGCAGTCTCCCTGGGCGGCGCCGATCGTCATTTCGATTTTCATCGTGCTGGCGCTGACCGGTTTTCCGCAGTTCCTGCTGATCGCGGCGACGGTGTTCACCTTCGGGCCGCGCGAAGGGGCGCTCTATTCATGGCTCGCGACGATGATCAGCGCGACCTTCACCTTCGGCCTCGGCCACTGGTTCGGGGGCCGGTTTGTGAGGCGGTTCGGGGGCGCGCGCACGCAGTCGACGATCGACTTCATCGGCCGGCACGGCATCGTCGCCAGCGGCCTCATTCGGGTTGTTCCCTCCGCGCCTTTCATCGTCGTCAACGCCGCGGCGGGGGCGGCGCATATCCCGCTCTGGAAATATTGGGCGGGGACCAGCATCGGCATCGTGCCGAAGATCGTCTTCGTTGCCGCGCTCGGCGCGTTCGTCCCCGACCAGCACACGGTTTCGGAAGGGGTTCGCGGCATTTACGAATTCTTCACCAGCCGGGAGCCGCGGGACATTGCGCTGCTGGCGGCGCTGATCGGCGGCTGGCTCGGCTTCCTGCTGCTCGTGCGGTGGATCTACCACGCCATGCGGCGTCGGGACGCCGAGTTCGGCGGGCGTTAGAGCGCTTATTTAGATCGCTTCCCGCAGAATCCGGCTATGATGGAATTGAAACGGTAATAATGGCTTGCCTTGGCGGGTTTTGTTGACGATTTCGGAACCCATTAAGGTTAAACAGACCGTCGGGAAACCTTCCGGCGATAGGATTTGTTCATGCTTTCAACGCTTTTCGGCATGCTGTCTTCGGACATGGCGATCGACCTCGGGACCGCGAATACGCTGGTCTATGTGAAGGGTCGGGGCATCGTCCTCAACGAGCCGTCGGTGGTCGCCATCGAGACGCGCGGCGGCCGCAAGATCGTACGTGCGGTCGGCAGCGAGGCGAAGGAGATGCTCGGCCGCACGCCGGGGGAGATCGAAGCGATCCGCCCGATGCGCGACGGCGTCATCGCCGATTTCGAAGTCGCCGAAGCGATGATCAAGCATTTCATCCGCAAGGTTCACAATCGCCGCTCCTTCGCGAGCCCGCGCATTGTCGTCTGCGTCCCGTCGGGCGCGACGGCGGTTGAGCGGCGCGCCATCCAGGAATCGGCGCTGTCGGCGGGCGCCCGCAAGGTCGAACTCATCGAAGAGCCGATGGCGGCG
>JBGSNB010000334.1:0-1993 GCA_041739835.1 Parvularculaceae bacterium
GCGCTCGGCTCGGGCATCGGCGTCGCGGTGTCGCCGGGAACCCGCTCGTTGATCGCGCCGACCGAGACGATCCGGCGGACCGGCGAAACGCTGATGGTCGACGGCGTCAAATTCGTCTTCCAGCTGACCCCCGGAACCGAGGCGCCGGCGGAGATGAATTTTTTCCTGCCGGAATTCGGCGCGCTCTGCCTCGCCGAGAACGCCAATGCGTCAATGCACAATGTGCTGACGCCGCGCGGCGCTCTCGTTCGCGACGCCAAGGTCTGGGCCGACTATCTGACCGAGGCGCTCAGGCTCTACGGCGACAAATCCGAGATCATGTTCACGTCCCACGCCTGGCCGCGCTTCGGCAAGGACCGCGTCGCGGATTTCATCGCCAGCCATCGCGACGCCTACAAATACCTGCATGACCAGACCGTTCGCCTGATGAACAAGGGCCTCACCGGCGAAGAGATCGCTGACGCAATCGACCTGCCGAAATCCCTGAGCGACCGCTGGTTCAATCGCGGCTATTACGGCACGATGCGGCACAATTCGCGCGCCGTCTATCAGCGCTATATGGGCTGGTATGACGGCAATCCTGCGCATCTCAATCAGCACCCGGAAGAAGTTACCGCAGCGCGCTATGTGGCGGCGATGGGCGGCGCGAAGAAGGTGAAGAAGGCGGCGCGGCGCGCGATCGAGGCCGGGGATTACCGCTGGGCGGCGGAGCTGCTTGACCTCGCGGTGTTCGCGGATGCGGGCGACGCCGAGGCGCGCGCGCTGCTTGCGGACGCGCATGAACAGATGGCCTATCAGGCCGAAAGCGCGATCTGGCGCAACATGTACCTGACCGCCGCCAGCGAGCTGCGCGACGGCGTCGAAGCCGGCGACGCGATCTCGCAGAGCGCCGATTTCATCATGGCGACGCCGACAGCGATGATCTTCGACCTGCTCGCGGTGCGCCTTGCGGCGGAAAAAGCGCCCGCTGGCGAATTGAAGCTCAATTTCATCTTTCCCGAGCGCAAGGAAGCGATCGCGGCGACCATCCGCAACGGCGTCCTCGTCCATGAAGGCGCCGTCCACGCCTCGCCGGCGGCGACGATCACGCTGCCGCGCCAGGCGTTCCTCGGCGCGATGTTTGCAGGATTTCCCGTCGAGGCTAAGATCGCCGGCGACGCCGCCGCGTGGGAAACGTTCAGGACGCTGTTCGAAACGCCGCCGCCGGATTTCGCGATCGTGACGCCTTAGCTATTTCAGCGTCTTCAGATAAGCGATGATCGCGGCCCGGCGGTCAGGGTCGGATTCGCCTGCATAGCTCATGCGCGTGCGCGGCACGATCTGGTGTGGGTTTTCAAGAAAGGCGTCGAGCGTCCCTTCATCCCAGACGAGGTCCGCGCCGCGCATCGCGGGCGAATAATCATAGTCGTCGTAATGCGCCGATGGCGCGCCATAGACGCCGAAGAGGCTGGGGCCGACGAGACCGGCATAACCGGGCGCGGCGGGATCGCTTACCGAATGGCAGACCGCACAGGCGGCATAGGCGGCGCGGCCGCGCTCCTCGATCGTCATCGGCCGGTCGCCGCCCGCTGGCTGTTGCTGGCCGCAGGCCGACAAGAGGACGATCGCCGCGAACGGCGCGAATTTCAAATGCCGAGTCATGGAAGTCCCTGAACCGCTGTATCGGGCAGGACTCTAGCCAGCCCGGCGGCGATCGGCTAGTCAGGCGCCGGACCTTTTGAGGCCTTGGCCGCGTTAGCTCAGTTGGTAGAGCAACCGCCTTGTAAGCGGTAGGTCGCCTGTTCAAGTCAGGCACGCGGCACCACTGAGCTTTCCCGATGACATTGCGAATGGCGCGGGCTAGTCGTCCCGGCGCCGCATCGAGAGCAAGCTCCATGGACATGACGCCCGTGCTGATCGGCGTCGGCGAGGATTTCGACGCGACGCCGGCGGATCCCGCATCAGGCAGGTCGAATGTCGATCTCGCCGTCGGGGCGGCGCGCGCGGCAATGGG